>JBAZRS010000461.1:0-4889 GCA_041662825.1 Victivallales bacterium
ATCCGGCAAAGCTAAATCCGAATGATCCGCAACTCGACACTGACATTGGCCGACACAATTTCAGTCTTGTTTTGCTACCCTGTCAGAAACTTGATGAAGCTCATTTTGATAGGATGGCTGAAATATGGAACGAGCCATTTACGGTCATCAGGGAGTCGTGAACAGGTCTAGTTACTAATCGTCTCGAAATAGAATAGAGACCCCAACGGGTTTACCCCGTTGGTGAATAAGATTGGGAGGCTAGGTGGCGCTCGCCCTAGCCTCCCAATCTTATTCACCACCGACGCAAGGTCCGGTGGGGTCTAAACAATTATGATACGATTAGTAATACGTAAACAGGTCAATAATGCTATTTAGTTTTCTTCGAGATAGTAACTTCAATGCAAGTATGTCGGGTTTTCTTTGACCGCCGTAGCTTCTGTGAATGGTGAAACCCGGCAATTAATTGGCGGTTTAAAACCGCCTTATACCGAGTTGCGTTCTACCGGATAGTAATTCATGAAAGACAAAGAACAGCCCTTGCGGGCTTAACTAACATGTAATTCGTTTGTAGTCAATGCCGCAAGGCATGTTCTTGCAATTTGATTGTAACTCGGTATTACTCTTTAAATGTAACTTGGTATAAGATGGTTAATCAAGGTTTCAATTCAAAGACTTTCTTCCAGCATTCCGGCGACATGGGAAAGGAGCGTATTTTCAGCTTCAGAGATCCTGTCGGTTTTTATGAATCCGCCTGCGGCGAGTTCATGCCCTCCCCCGTTAAGGGCCCTGGCGATTTTCGCAACTGAATATTTCTTGTTTTTCGAGCGCATGGAAATCTTGAAGCCGTCGTCCTTCTTGTAGAAGACAACGGCGATTTCGACTCCCTCAATCTTCCGGATGGCATCAATGAGCATTTCGGTGTCCTTCTTGTCGACACCGTATGTCTTCAAAATTTCATCGCTCAAATAGACCCAGGCATATTGACCGGAACAGGCTGTCTTCAGATGATTTAAAACAAGCTCCGCCTCCATCCTGATAAAGTTGAGGGGCTGCGAAAAGAACATGGCGTTGATTATTCTCGGATATTCGGCGCCAAGTGCCAGAAGCTCGGAGGCGGCATTGAACGTGGAAGGTTTTGTATTGTCAAAACGAAATCCCCCGGTGTCCATTACAATGCCGATGAGCAGAGCTGCAGCTGCTTCCTGCGAAATCCGCATTTTTCCCGAATCTTTAAGAGCCCCAAAGAGTATTTCAGCGGTTGCGGCGGATTCAGGATTGATCAAATTCAACTTGCCAAAAAGCTTGTTGTCGGGATGATGGTCGATGTTCACGACAGGATATGAGGGGATTTTCTCCTTTCCGGATTTGTCGATTCCAAGTCTGTCGGAAGTCGCAGTGTCAAGGCATAATATCCAAGAATATGCATCCAGTTCCGGAGGGTTTCCCATCATGACTCCATCAGGCACAAATGAAGCGTAACGCATAGGCGGCTGTTCCGGAAGAAAGGCGTCCACCTTTTTGCCGTTGTCGCGGAGGACAGTGAAAAGACCGAAAATAGAACCCAGGGCATCTCCGTCCGGCTTCTCATGTGTCAATAAAAGGAAATTGTCGTTTTCCGCGATGAATTTTCCGAGTTCCGCTGAAATGTCAGATGTCATGTTTTAAATTTGAGTTAAGGTTAATAGGTTCCGAGTGGCCGAGCGGCCGAGTTTTAAGAAAAAGACACAATCCTCCGTTTCAATCGTTCAACGTTCAAATCGTTAAATTCGTTCGCACAACATCAATTCACTGATTACTCTTTGCCAACGACTGACGACTTCCTCCACACCTCGCTACTCGCTCGTTCTCCGCATTCAAACTGGCCTCACTCCTGAGAGGGTGAACACCTGTTCGGGATACTTGCGGGATATGGCCTCTTCAATTTCGACATGTATCTGCATAAGGCATTAAATTAAAGCTTTTAAGCAATGAAAGACTCAAGCTGAAGCTTGTACTCCAACCTTTGAGATTATTTTGTTGGAGTTCAAACTTTAGTTTGTCTTATCCTAACTCTTAGCGGCATTCGATAACTGATGACTGGTAACTGATCACTCCCCGAATTCAAGCATCCGGCTTTTTATCCATCTTCTCCATATCAGATATGATCTCCAGAACCCGGTCGCCCTTCTGAATGGTTTCATCAATAACGAACTCGAGAACCGGGGTGTACTTGATAACAATGTCTTTTGCTATTTTTGACTGAAGATGATGCCGGTTGCTGCTTAGGAAATGCAAAACCTTGTCCTTGGTGGACTCATTGGTTCTGCCAAGAATGCTGATGAACACTTTTGCGTTCCTGAGATCCGGCGTGGTTTTCACATCGCTGACTGTGACCAAACAGTTCTCAATGCGGAAATCCAGCCTTTCCATCAGATCGGCGATTTCCCTTTTGAGAAGCTCGTTTATCCTGTCCAGTCTGCTGTAATTTTTCATAATGTCGCTTTTTTGTATTCAATTTCGTATGCCTGGATAAGATCTCCTTCGTGGAAATCAAGGAAGTTGTCAAGCCGTATACCGCATTCAAGTCCCTGCCTGACTTCTTTGACATCATCCTGAAAGCGGCGGAGGGAATGCACGGAACCATTGAAAATAAGCTCGTTGTTCCTGTATACTCTGGCTTTCGCCCCTACGCGCACAAGGCCCTTTTCAACCATGCATCCGCAAACTTTGGGGCCTTTTGAAATTTCAAAGATTTTGATAATCTTGGCCGTTCCAAGCTCTTTTTCACGCTGATCCGGAGCGAGTTTTCCCGCAAGGGCATCCTTCAGATCTTCGATAAGCTCGTAAATAATGCTGTAAAGGCGGATTTCAACATTCTGCTTTTTAGCCAATGTGTTGACGCCCGTGTTTACACGCACATGGAAACCCACTACAATTGCATTGGATGCGGCGGCAAGCAGAACATCGTTTTCCGTGATTCCACCTATGCCTGAATGCAGGACTTCAATCTGTATCTTGTCCGAAGGGAATTTCTTAAGTGATTCGGCTATGGCCTCTACGGATCCCTGAACATCGGCCTTTATTATGATGGAAAGGGTCTGTTTCTGTCCTTTTACCAGGCGCTTCATGAGGTCTTCGAGATTTGTGCCGCCGATGCCCTGGGCTGTATTTTCAGCCTCCAGACCGGTCATCCTGCTTTCCTGTTCCCTTTCCTCGGATATCTTCTTCGCCTCTTTCTCATTGCAGACTATGAAAGTGGCTCCGGCCGCCGGAACCCCGGAAAGGCCGACGAGTTTCACCGGTGTGCTTGGCCCCGCGGTTTCAACCGGTTCACCGAGTACATTTATCATGGTTTTCACCTTGCCGAAGTATTTTCCGCACAGGACGCAGTCACCTTTCTTGAGGATTCCCGTCTGCACAAGCACGCTTGCGGTGGGGCCATGCCCCTGCTCAAGCTGGGCTTCGAGAACAACCCCCCTGGCGTGTCTTTTCGGATTGGCTTTAAGCTGCAGCATTTCCGCTTCGAGTATGATTCTGTCAAGAAGCTTGTCTATTCCATCGCCGGTCACTGCCGACACCCTGGCGGCCCCGACTTCACCACCCCATTCTTCACTCATGAGCCCGTGCTGCTGCATCTGCCTGATAACCTTGTCGGGATCCGCACCTGGCAGATCCATCTTATTGATAGCCACGATAACCGGCACCCCTGCGGCTTTCGCATGGTTGAGCGCCTCTACCGTCTGAGGCATGAATCCGTCGTCTGCGGCAACCACAAGTATTGCGATATCGGTTGCCTTGGCGCCACGGGCGCGCATTGCCGTAAAGGCTTCATGTCCGGGAGTGTCGATGAATGTTATGGTTTTCCCGTGCACATTCACGACAGACGCCCCTATGTGCTGGGTTATTCCGCCCGATTCCTTTGCGGCGACGTTGGTTTTCCTTATTGCGTCCTGAAGGGAAGTCTTTCCATGGTCAACATGCCCGAGGAACGTGACAACCGGCGGTCTCTCGACCAGGTCTTCGGGCCTGTCCTTCTCCTCCATCTCCTCTTCCGGAGTAGACGGCTTATGATCCTCCTGCTTGCTGACATGCTCATCCTTTTCACGGCGGTCGACAACCAGGGACATTCCGAATTTCTTGCACAATTTCTTCGCCACATCAACTTCAACGGTCTGGTTGATGCTCGCAAGAACATTGAAAGTGAGGAGGGTCCCAATGATTTCATTGGGCTTTTTCCCGAGGGCTTCGGCGAGATTTTTGACGATTACCGGGGATTTCAGGTGTATTTCGTTTTTGGATTCCGAGCTCTTTTCCACTTCGAGCCTTATCCTCTCTTTCTCCTCCTTGATGGAAACCTCTTTGAAATGATCATAGACAAAGTCAACAAGATCAGCCTCAATATCACTTGAAGCGGAACTGACAACCAGCCCCATTTCCTTGAGCTCGTGAATCACCTTGCCGACAGGCATATTATATTTCTTTATAATATCCTTGACTTTAACTTTATTTTTATCGCCCATTTAACTGCTGTCCTGTATAAATTACTCTTTTGTTGAATCCATGTTTTTCAAAGCTTCCACGACTTTCTGAACATCTTCTTCTGAAAGCCCCTCTATCTTCGACAAATCCGAGACTTCCACGGATTTAAGGCTTTCAACCGTAAGGAAGCCACCGCTGACCAGTTTTTCCGCTATCGCCTTGTCCAGTTTGAGTGTTTCCGAAAGGGATATTATCGTCTGCCCGAGTTTCTCCTCAAAAGACACCTCTACCACAGGTTCGTCTGAATTTATGTTTATCTTCCAACCTATGAGTTTTGATGTGAGCCTGACGTTCTGCCCGCGTTTTCCGATTGCCAGGGAAAGCTGGTCCGGCGCAACTTTGATATTGATTGTTTTTGCCGCGTCGACAACCTCCACCGACTTCAGTGC
>JBAZRS010000462.1:0-4864 GCA_041662825.1 Victivallales bacterium
CACAATTTTCGAGGCGTTTCACAAGCCCGGAGGAGTAATGATCTACGGCATTCCGGAATTCCGCCTGCCGAAGAAAATAGTGCAGATGGAAATCGACACCCTCACCGCCATGGGTGTTGAAATCAAGACGAATTTCGTAATCGGCAGAACCCGCAAGCTTAAGGATCTTATCGACAAGGACGGATACCGTGCGGTTTTCGTAGGCACGGGCGCCGGGCTTCCGAAGTTCATGAACATAGAGGGTGAAAACCTGGTCGGCGTATTTTCCGCAAATGAATATCTGACAAGGTCAAACCTGATGAAGGCCTATGACAGGGAAAGGGCTCAGACGCCTATTTTCGCCTCCAGAAAAGTTGCGGTCCTCGGCGGCGGCAATGTGGCGATGGACGCTGCGAGAACGGCCGTAAGGCTCGGAGCGGAAGAGGTTCATCTCATTTACAGGCGCACAGAAAAGGAAATGCCCGCGCGGGTTGAGGAGGTGGGGCATGCGAAAGAGGAAGGTGTTATTTTCCACATGCTCGAGAACGCGAAACGCCTGATCGGGAATGAGTACGGGTGCGTCACTCATATGGAATGCCTCCGCTATGAGCTCGGAGAACCGGACAGCTCTGGCCGCCGGAAACCGGTGGAGATCAAGGGCAGCGAATTCATGCGCGAATTCGACACCGTCATAGTCGCAATCGGCAACGATTCAAATCCCCTCATCAAACAGACTACAGAAGGCCTCAACACCACTAAATGGGGAAACATAATTGTCGACGAGAACCAGAAAACCTCGATAGACCGCGTATTTGCCGGCGGCGACATCGTGCTCGGCGCCGCAACTGTGATTCTCGCCATGGGGGAAGGCAGGCGCGCCGCAAATTCAATCAACGAGCTTCTGGCAAATGAAAAGTAAAATCCCAGTTGAAATAAAAATCATCCGCAAAGCCAGCCGCGCAGAGATCATAGCCCTGTACAAAGAGGCCGGCTGGTGGAAGACTGAATACGAGAAGGACTCTTCGTTCGTCGACTGCATTGTGAAAAACACATATTGCCTTGCCGGAGCTTTCCACAAGGGCAAAATGATTGGAATGGGGCGCGGAATCTCAGACAGCTGCAGCGACGCCTACATTCAGGACGTGGTTGTCCTTAAAAAATTCCGCGGTCACGGCATCGGCGGTGCTATCATACGAAAAATAGTGGAACATCTTCAGTCAAAAGGAATTGACTGGATAGCGCTTGTCGCAGAACCGGGTACTGAAAATTTCTACAGGGAACTGGGCTTCAGGAGAATGAAAAAACACATCCCCATGCTGCTGAAGTGAAGCGAATTTAATGTAGCACAGGCCCTGGTCGCCTTCGGCGCCGCCAGAGGCGGGTAAACATCTTGCCTGTGTTTTAAATGTCCAATATCCAACACGGAATATCCAAGTTAATTGAAATTTGGAAGGTGTTCTTTTGTCAGCAGCAGCGCAATTTATTGCGCGTTGACTTTTAGAACGGCGTACTTGTGCGCCGTTGGAGCATAAATTCGCCTGCTACAAGCACAGGAGAGCAGGACGCCTGTGCCACATTCATGGTGTGGCTGCAGGCTTGTCCTTGAAGAGGGCATCGATTTGCGATGTGAGATTTTCAGTGAAATTCATTTCCTTCAGGACAATCTGCGCACATCTCGGCATGAGGAAGCTCAACTCCTCATCCTTGAGGTTCTTGGCGGTATCGATTATCACAGGTATTTTCCTTATTTCCTCGGACTGGAGATCCTTCCATTCCAGAAACGCAAATCCGCTCTCTTTCGGCATCATAAGGTCGAGGACAATTGCATCGGTGGCCCCGTTTTTCAAAAGATGGTTTCTCCCGTCTTGCGAGGACAGGGCGACACTGACCTCATACCCCTTCCGCGTAAGAAGCATCTGCACTAACCTGAGCAGCGAATATTCATCATCTATTACCAGTACTTTGTATTTAGCCACTTCCTTGACTCCCAGTTATACTATAGCTTTGAATATATCATGGGCTTTTGGGATTGAAAGCATATAAAAATTTGAAAATATCAAAATAAGACGTTTATTGTTTTATGTAAATATTCATAGGAGAAATGATGATGAAATCAATCAATCTGGCAATTCTCGCCGCGATATTCACAGTTTTAGCCGCCGGTTGCGCTTCCCACAAAAATCCCGCAATCGCAAAAATGCTCGACAGGAAAGAGATCCGTGTCGGAGTTGAAGCCAATTTCAAACCCCTGATTTTCAAGGACGGCAAGAATCTTAAGGGTTTGGAGCCAGACCTTATGGCAGAAATCGGCGACATTACTGGCGCAAAGATGACGGTGAAGGAAATGCCATGGAACGAGTTGATACCTTCGCTTGAAGCCGGAAAAATAGACATTATCATGTCCGGAATGACTATCACCGAGGAAAGAAAGAGAAAAGTCAATTTCACCCAGCCCTATATAAAAGCGGGACAGATGGCGATAATGAGAACCGACAACATAAAAGACTTTTCGGCGGCAGACAAAGTCATCAGCACAAACAGGAAAGTGGGATATATCAACGGAACAACCGGCAATTTCTTCGTCAACGAAAAATGCGCAAAAGCCGTAAAAACACCCTTCGCCAAGCCTTCGGAAGGCATAATAGCGCTTGCCGACGGAAAGATAGATGTATTCATTATAGACGCGCCTATCGTATGGGATTTGTCGAACCCCAAACTTACACCGCTTTTCGAACCCCTCACCGAAGAATATCTCGGCTGGGCCGTCAGAAAGGATGACAGGACGCTTCTTGACACCATGAACAAATGTCTTGAGCAGATGAAGAAGGACGGTTCACTGGGTTCGATAGAGAAAAGATGGGTTCCCCAGCTTCTTTTGAATTAGGCGGCCGAGGGCCGCAGCGCATGAACAATCGAACAATCGAACAGACGAATATCGAAGTACAATAATTTAAGTAAAAGAGGGAACAAGGAGAAGGGAATCAGTGCTCTTGTTGGTGTTCACGGCTTTAGCGTGTCTTGATTGGAATTGAAATTACCCTTGGATATTGGACATTCCCTGTTGGATATTGGATATTCAGAAACTTTGAAATTCCTTAGCGTTAAATTAGGCGGCTGAAGCGTAGCAACTTGCTGTCAGTGTTCAGGTTTCAGGAGAGGAAAATCTTCCCTGACACCTGCCCACCTTGGAATTCATTGACACTGAATAGATATAGGGGATTTCAAGTCTCTGAAATCGCCTATTGCTCAAACTCCGAATCGGGCACATCTATATTGATTTTGTAATCGGTCAGAGTCATCAGTTCCATTTTGCCGTCGTTGTTTATGTCCATCTCTGTTTCAGACGCAATCATGATACCCTTGAGCAAGGCATATTTTTTTATTGCGGCTATATACGGTTTCCCGTCCTTGATCGTTATGATTTTCCTTGTAAGATAGTCGGTCTTGCTCACATAGCGTACAAGAGGCTCCAAATCTTTCTCTTTCGGATAGCAGAACAGGATATAGCACTGCGACTCGTAAACTTTGGATTCCCCGGCAAACACAACCTTGTCAAAAACGTCCAGGATTGTCCCGTTGGGCGAGGAGATTTCATCAAGAAGTTTTATGCGTTCAAAATCCTTCCCTGTAATCTCGGTTTTTTTGTTGTTCTTGTCCGTCACCCAGCATTTCTTTCCGTCACATACGGTTCTCTGAATGACTTTGCCGTCAAGATACGTGACGGTCTTGGACTTGTCAGGGTTCTTGAAAGTGAATTCAAACGTTACAGTTTTTGCACCAAGGCCGATATCCTGCTTAAGGAAATATGAATTACTCTTCCGGTAAATGCCGTTGGGATCAACCGCATTCACCATTTTTTCCACGAGTTCCTTCATCTGAATGTCGGGAACATAGCTTGTGTCAGGAGCTGGCAGGATGTTGCTGGATACACAGCCCGCAAGCATGAGAACAACAATAAATGCAGCTACGATATTTTTCATTGCAATGATCTCCTCGATTTATTGATAACTTTATAGAAAATATACTCAAGTTTAAATGATTCAAGGGGAATTGTCAACCTGATCATAATCCGAATCCCACAGTGAAAAGACAAAATCAGTCCGCACTGATGACTTTGCCCGCAGATGTGCAGAAATCCTTCTGTTTTTTCCCTGCCGTTTTTTCAATCGCCCCGGACAAGTCATGGAGCTTCAATACACTTTTCCTGTCCTTCCGAAACTCGACAAGGAAAATCTTCGAGAAGAGGAATTTGCCGGAAGCGTCTGCACCGTGACTTGAAAGTAAAAGTAAATCCGAGTCTGCCCATTCAACATAACTGTGCGCCACCTTGTCCGCATCCTTAAACCTGTCGTCATACTTGAGATAATCCGATGGTTCGGCAGACAAATCCAGTTCTATCGGGCGTCCCCATCCGCCGGCCGCGCCCCTGTTAATAACGGCAAGCCTGCCGTTCCTGGATACGGTGCAGGCAATTGTCTCCCCGTCGGGGCTGACAGAGGCGTGACCGAATCCCGTGTTAGGTGTAAGCTTTTCGAAAGCGGAACCGTCAACGGAAATAATTCCCACTGCGGCACCGGACTTCTTGTCCTCTTTCAAATGGAATGCGATTTTCCCCGCGTCTGGAAAAAACGAAGGATCCTCAACTTTTTCAGCTCCCTGTCTGCCGTCGGCGACTGTCGAAACATCACCAGATTCCAGACGGTTCGGAGTTCTGACAAGCGGTGTCCTGCAGATCCTGTTCCCGTTTATCCCGGACATTGAAAATACTACTGACCGTCCATCCTTGGAGACGCTTGGAAACCGGGCGTTGTCCAGAAGGAGATTATCTGTCCCGCCTTTAACGCTCAAATATCTGATTTCATTGATTGCAGGACCTTTGTTCCTG
>JBAZRS010000463.1:0-4855 GCA_041662825.1 Victivallales bacterium
ACCTGAACCTGTCGGACATCCCGTAAGGAGGATCCTCGGCTTCCCGGCCGTCTTCCTGCTCTTCCCGCGTTTTTCAACAGCCTCTATGAATTCCTCCAGCATCTCGAGATGTTTCTCGAAACCAGCGACTCTGAACCTTATCAGCGCAAGCTCGAGTCCTGTTACAATCGACGGATTCCTCATTCCCAGGCTGAAAGCCCTCTTAAGAAGCGACCGCTCCCTGTTCATCAGCCGTATCGCCCTCCGGAGATCGCTGTCAGTGATTTTAATCTTGAATTCAGTTTCAAGAGTTCTCCTGAAATTCCCGAGCTCGTCGGTCCAATGCTTCAACGCCGACGCCGAATCCGACTTCTGAGTAAGTTCCAATACTTCGACACGCTTGTGCTGCCCCATGATCTCATACATCTTCTTCTTTCCGTCGCAGGTAGTCTCGGCTACGATCAGGTCGGCCATTGTAATAAACGGACAGCTGTCGGTCAGGAAATATCCGAAAGAGCTTTTTATCAGGGGACAGAGGTTCGACGGAAGTATTTTTTCAGCGGCGGCGACAGTGCTGTTGGATGTTCCACAGAGGCAGACAGGTATCGCACCCGCCGCCAGAATGATCTCTCGCGGAGTGTATTCGCAGTATATGCCTACGATCTTCCTGCCTTTTCGTTTCTCCTTTTCGATGAACTCGAGCTCATAGTCGATGGCATTCTCGAAATATTTGAATGGATTCCGGTTTTTCATTGTTTTACACACTCTGTCAATTTTTAGAGGTTCCCTTTATCATCTCTATGAAATTCTGCATCCTGTTCACGACCTGTTCCGAGTGCCTGCCGGGCGAATATGGCACATCGAACGACATCACCGGAATAGCAAGTTCCCTTTTTATCATATCACCGATTACCTTTTCTTCAAAAGGACAATGACTCGCCCCGAAAATTCCGGTGATAAGCACTCCGTCGGCGCGGAACCTGGCCGCCTCCTCCGCAATCTTCTTCGCGCGGTGTTCCAATGAACCTATCATCAGGTCATCCATGTAGTTCTCGGCTATCGCCCTCAACGGAGGAATGCTTGTCCGCAACTGATAATATGAATGGCTTATAAGGTAATCCGTTCCCGCAATGCACGCACCGAAATCCTCAAGCAGAGTTATAAGCGACACGTCAGTCGGCGGCGTAACCCAGTAGATCCGGACAGGATTCCCCTTCAACGGCGACACTCCGGCCCGGATCCTTTTCTTCACCTCATCTGTCAGGCATTCGAGGACATTCACGGCCTCCTCCGGCTCGCTGCACGCATGGATGCCGATGAATTCGGAGAGGAGGGTTTCCAGTCCGGGAAGCGGGACCTTGTCGGCGCTGTAGACCATCTCGCGGAGATTTCCGACGAGGCTTCTTATCTTGTTGAATTTGTCGAGGCTGCCCTTGAGCATGGGCTGGGTTACGCGTTGACCAGTCTCTTTCTCAAGGGCCTTGACTATCCCCCTGTATTCTTTCTCCAGGAATTCAACGGTCTTTTCAGGATAATCCGTTTTCCCGAAAGGTGTTTTTGCGAATTTGCCGGTGACATTGCGACTTGTCTTGTCGGGCCTTGCCGGAATCTCCCACCAGTGCACTTTCGCCCCCTGCCACTCGATGAGCTGCATCACTGCGGAAAAATCGTCACAGCAACTGCCGACCCCTGCAAAACACAGGTCTGGCATCGGGAAATAATCAAGTGTCTTGAACGCCCCAAGGGCGGCCCTCACGAAACACAGCTCGTTTGTGGCTCCAAGCTTTTCGGCCTCGTCGAGAAGGCGCGGATCCTCCGCAAAACAAGGCGCCCACCAGAGCGCATCGGCATAAAACGAAAGTGACTTCGGTACAGAATAGGTTATCACAGGCGTCTGTCCGAGATCCTTCATCACCGCGAAAATCTTCCAGCCGTTCTCCTTCGCCAGAAAAAGCCTGTCCTTCTCGCTGAAAATGAAAGCCCAGAGCCGCAGTGCCGCCGGAGATGGATCGAACTTCAGCCTGTCAAGAAGCCCGTCGCCCCTGCGCGCATATTCGGAAGGACTGAACAGATACGGCACTCCGCCTTTCCTGACGTCTCTCAGGTATCTGCAATCTTGGCGAAACGACTCCGGGATCTTTTTGATCCGTCCGTCCCAGGCATCAGATGTTATTCGTTGAATTGCCATTAATAAACCCTTATGCGGCATTTAGCGCAATCCGCGCATATCCTGATTGAAAACTGCTTTCAAACTTGCCTGTTGCAGGTTACATTATAATCAATGAAAAACAACAGCATAGGGAAAATCGGATTCTGGACGGCTGCAAGCCCGTGGCTTGCATATCCCATCGTGATTTTATGTTCAATAGTCAAGACTCCGGGATTCGGCTGAGGCTCCATCTACGGGTTCCTGGCAGGAATCATTGTAACCGTCGCTCCAGCCTTGTCGCTGATTATATGCACCGCAGGCATATTCAAAGACGAGTCCAAAAGATATGCGAAGATTGGCCTTATTGTCGGCCTGGCGACATCCTTCCTGATCTACGGATTCATGATCTATGCCTTCCTCAAAAGCTTATCGTAAACCATGGAACATTCTTAAATTAATTCCCTTAATTTTGAGTCTTTACCTTACGCCTGTGCTTCGTCATTGGAAATTCCTTGTTCGATATCGGATATTCCCTATAACATCTCCAGGAACGCCTCCATCCTGTTCCTGATCCGCTCCTCCTCGGAACCGGAATAGGTGGTGTCAAGAACCAGCAATGGCACATCAAGCTCCTGCTTCATCCTTTCCTTCTCGGAATACCAGATGTCGCAGAACTTCATGCATTTGAGGATCACACCGTCGCATTCTTCACTGGCTACGGCATCCTTGATCTTCTCATAGGCCGGGAAGTTCGGCCTCTGCCTTATGCAGATGTCGGACTTGAAAGAATTCGCCGCCAGCTCCGAAATCATCCTCTTTTCAGTGTTGGCTTTGAGTTTTGCACCTCTGTAAAATTCCGTCAGCGCGTTTTCGGAGATCCCCATAGGAACCACCCCGGCACCGTTCTCCTGCAGGATCCTATAAACCAAGTCGTCTTCGAGACAAAGTATGGAACCTGCGACGAGAATCCGATGTTTGCTTTTCCTCGGCTTGAGTTCAGGCTTGAGAGATTTCAGGAACAGCTCTAGTTTCTCCGGTCTGGCAACATTGAACAGGTGCAAGAGCCTGTGAGAAAGGACAGCCGTCAATTTCCCGTTGCAAACAATGTCATCAAGAATTCCGACACATGTTTTCCTCGCATTGAAAAAACTATGCGCCTTTCCACAATCGAAGCGTATCCCGAGGAACGCCCTTATATCCTTTGCAGTCCTCTCAACTTCGGAAATAAAATATTCCTCGGCATTCCTGCTGCGTGTCGCCGGCATCTGCAGCTGGAAAACCGGAATCCCTGACTCCTTGTCGAGAACCTCCAGCGTACGGCGCATCATGTCACAGGTTATTACGCCGACAATTATGTCGACAGCTCCGAAAAGACCGGATTTTGAATTGAAGTTCCCGACCAGGGATTTGCAGTAGGAACAGGCGTCTGGCCTGACAAGTTTCTCCCCATTGCGTTCCGCGTCGAAAAAAGCTCCTTCGGCAAGCCTGACAGGATGAAGTCCGAAACCGGCAAGTATCTCGGCAGGAAACTGGGTGCTGAAATATCCGGCGACAAGTCCGCCATTCTCCCGGCGGCTCATTACGGCTGCCCGTTCACCCCGGGAAAATTCATCGATCCTGTTTTCAATTGACATGAAATTCACTTTACCGCTATCATCCTGCACCGGCCGAAGCCGCCCTTGCTCGCCATTTCCTCCATGAAGAGCATTTCCCCTCCCATCCGGCTGAAGAGATCCATATCGTTGCCGATTATCTTCAGGGCATCGAACATCAGCTGGTCTGTCAGCATCTTGATATAGAGACCCATGTGATCCGCGAAATCCGCAGTCAGATCATCGGACACTTCAATTTTGAAGCCTGCGTCCCCTAGGATCTTCTCATAGCCTTTCCTGCTCTCCATGTACGGGAACTTCATGAACGTGTTTATCCTCGCGGCATCGGAATCCGAAAGTCCCGCCGGGCCTTCTATCCAATCGGTGAAGGCGATTTTTCCGCCTTTTCCCAGAACTCTGTAGGCCTCCATGACCAACTTCTCCTTGTCGGCTACATAGCACCAGGCGTCCTCGCCCCACACAATATCAAAAGTTTTTTCCGGCCACGGTATTCCGGTCACATCCGCCAGCTTCATCTGGATTTGACTGGACATGCCTTCCGCATCAGTTCTTTTCCTGGCCTCATTTATCATGTGTTCAGTAGCGTCAATTCCGACCCCCTCGACACCGTAGTTCCTGACCAGGAATCTCAGTCCAGCACCGAGGGCGGAACACAGGTCAAGCACCTTCATCCCCTTCTTTACACCGCTCTTGTCGGCAAGCTCCTTTGAACTCCTCCAGCCGCCGACATGGATCTGTTCGCCCATGATCAGTTCCCAGAGTTCGCCCTCTGGACCGCCATAGACCTTCTGCACATCTTCCAAATTGAAATCGCATTTCTTCACAGGTTCTCATAAGTAAGACAGGCTTTCCAGCCTGTTATTTTGGAATTTATAATAACAATTTTTAAATCAAAGAGCACGTCAGCAGAGTGACGCGTCCCCCTTTCCCTTAAATTCGCACTTATGAAGCAGGTTGGAAGGCCTGCCCTACTCGTTCTTGACCGTATTATACAACATCGCGGTCGGCGCGCCGCCAAATGCTATCCCGATTGCGACAGCCTCGGATATCTCCGCATCAGTTGCTCCTGCTTCGCGCGCCCCATCGGCGTTGATCTTGATGCATGGCTCGCACT
>JBAZRS010000464.1:0-1550 GCA_041662825.1 Victivallales bacterium
GTGAAATCAGCGGAATCAGGTTTTCCGCCAGGGCTCATTTCCAAACCTGACCAGATGCGGTTGACAAAATCTGACGGAATCTCATGGACTCTGGCTGTGTCCTTCTGCGTTTCGCTGATGAAGTATTTGCCGTCTTCCTCAACCAAGTCGGGATAGCTGATCCTGACAAAGGGGTCGTCTTCGTAAAGCAGGATTTCCGGTTCGCTCCATCTGATGATTCTGCCTTCTGCAGAGTCCGCCTCCACTCCTCCGCAGATCCAGGCAGGATTGCGGTCGTCATAGGGGCTGCCTCCGTCCTGAACCAATCCGTTAGTTTCGGATGGTCGCCCCCACATCTCCCGGATGAAATGTCCGCCGAGATTGTGAAACCAATACAGGTATTTGCCGTTTGTGCATTTCCAGACGAAATTGGCGGCTCTCGGGTTTTTCATTCTTTTCCCGTCTGCATAGCATTTGTATTGCGGCGGGCTCCATGTGTGTCCGCCGTCACGGCTGTAGCTTTCTACAGGATAACCGTCGATCGAACGGTAGTTCACATAGAACGAGCCGTCACTTAAGACAACGTAGCTCTGTTCTTCTGAGATAGGTCCGCCGTCGGCAGGGGTGCGTAGACCTATGTCGCCGTCCGGCAGAGTCTCCCAGCGTATTTTCTCCGGATTCTTCTCGAAGAGGATATTATCGCTTTTCAACAATGCCCCTTCCGACTGCTGGAAAAAACCTTCACCCATCTGGCCGACCTTGATCAGGGGCACATGGGCGGCACCGTCGTGAATGAAAGGCTTTCCGACATTCCAGAAGAAGCAGATCTTTCCGCCATAGACATTCTCCCGGTCGCAGCGGAAGAGGCGGAACGGGATGTCATAACGCCGTGCCGACCAGCTCCGCCCGTGATCGTCGCTGTATTTGAAAACGTAATGACCCAGGCTGTCAACGCGGTCGAAGCTGCCCTTGCCATCATGGCATTTCACATTCCGGACATTGTCGCTGTTGTGGTTGTAGAAGATGTAGATGCGTCCGGAGGACCCGCCCCCCAAAGCCTTGGCGTCGGGGGGGGCTTTGAGCATTACAGCATAGGAGTTTTCCGGGCTGTCCGGCGCTTCAACCGGCACAGGTGTCGACCATGTGCGCCCTTTGTCGGCACTGCGCATGGTCGTGACGTGCTGACCTCGTACGCCTTCGTGTCCGGGACCCGTGGTGACGCAGCAAAGCCATGCCCCGTCATCCGTCTTCACAATATACGGCTGGTCGCTGTAGGATAGGGTAGGTATCTCCAGTCCATTCTCCAGCTGTCTCCAATCTCCATCTACCCCTTCAATTTTCATATCTGCACTCCTTTTAGATGTTCCCCTGGGCTGATGGGGATAATTCAACGTTAAGGAATTTCAAAGTTATCTGAGTAATGCGGGCTTTTAGCCTGCAATTTCTTCCTCTGCCTTCTTTGTTAAATTTCAACTACAGGCTTCCCCATTCGCTGGGATGCTTCCCACTTCGCTAAGAAGCTACGAGGGACAGGCCGGCGGACATGGAAATCCTGTGTTACTTTAAGAACA
>JBAZRS010000464.1:1560-4839 GCA_041662825.1 Victivallales bacterium
TTGTTTTTTTGTTTTCTTTGTTTATTTGGTATTTTTCAAAACTTTGTGCCTCTGTGCCTTTGCTCCTCTGTAACTATTCTACAAGAGTTGCGGCTCTTTGGCCGCCTAATTCAATTTTTGTTCCCGACTCGGTGTTCGTCGCAGTAAGCAAAAGGCGTATAAATCTCAACGAAGGAGCGGATGCGTTGTATGAGCGATGACGGGAATTTTAAATAACATTAATCTATACTGACGACTGAGAGGCTTTCCAGTCCGGCTTTTGAGCATAGGTCCAGCACTTCTACCATTTTTCCATGGGAGGATTTCGGTGTGCAGGCCACTATAACCGTCTGGGTCTTGTCCAGATTTCCAAGCTGGGTGAGGCGCTGGTCAAGGTCTTCTTTTTTTATCGGATAGTCATTTAGGATGAAGGAGCCGTCGGCGAGAATTGTTATCCAGATCACGTTTATGGGCTTTGACTGCTGCGCGGCCGCCCGTTTGTCCGGCGCCGGGCGTGAGACGTCAAGCTGCGCGAGCACGTCCGTCGGTTTCATGGTCATTATGAAAAAGGAAAGCAGCTGGAATGCCACGTCGATCATGGCTGTCAGGTTGAGTTCCCCTGCATTTATATGGGATCTTCTTTTTTTCCTTGCCATCCTAGTTGCCCTTTTCCTTCAGGACCGAGAATTTGATTTTGTATATGCCCGCTTCCGTGCAGGCGTTCATGGCCGTCTGTATCGCCTGATGCCGCGCCTCGCTGTCGCCGCGGATTATTATCGGAGTGTCTGAACCGTATTCAGCAATGCTTTTCTTGACTATGGATTTCAGGAGATCGGGCGAAATGTAGGTGCGGGCTATGGATATGTGCCCCTTGGCGTCAACGTCGATTTTAATTTCCCTGGGATCCTTTTTCACAACTGGCTTCCCGTGGGGCGCAATTGCCAGCTGAATGCGGTCATCGACAGAGTTTTGCATGTTGGTCGTGCACACGAAGAAGATGATCAGCTGGAACACGACGTCGATCATCGCAGTCAGATTCCCCGACATGTATTCTTCTTCTTTTCGTTCTCGCATGGCAATTTATTTCCCGTTCAGTTCCGGCTTGTTTTTCAATTGTTATGACATCTGACGACTAGCGACTGACGACTACTTGTTCCTCACGCCTGTTCGTCTTCAACCACTACGGCGTTACGGAGGGATTTTGTGATGTCAAGGGTCAGAGCCTCCATACCAAGGATGATTCTCATGGTCCTGTTTTTGAAGAAATAAAACATGATCGATGCGGGAACCGAAATGCCAAGACCTATGGCCGTGGCCCAAAGTCCGTGGGATATGTTGACGGCCAGCATCGCCTGCTGGGCGGCGCCAGCCTCCTGCGTTCCCAGATTGAAGAAGGCGTAAATCATTCCCTGAACCGTACCGATCAGCCCCAGCATGGGCGTGACGTTTGAGATGACGCTCAGATATGATATGCGCGCAAGGAGTGTTTCGCTTTCAATGTCGGCGGAGACTCCTACGGAATCCTGGACGACCTCGAACCCCTCCTGCACATTCATGAATCCGGATTTGAGGATTCTGCCCAGCGGGGTAGATGAGCGGTCGCATAGCTCTATTGCCTGTGCGAGATCGCCCTGCGATATGGCCTGGTTGACTTCCTGCACCAGGCTGTTCGGCGCAATCTTGTGTTCCCTTATTGTCAGGAAGGAGTCAACGATAAGCCCCATGCAGATGATGGAGCATCCGAAGAGCCCCAACCAGATCAGCAGTCCGAACCATCCGGAGCGGAAGACGATATTTGAAAAGCTCATGTTCTCGTGGGACTTGCCTTTTTCGGCGACCGCCGGGTTTTCAAGGACAGGCGCACCCGCAGGTGCTGCCGCCGCCGGAGCTGCGGCGGGCGCAGCCGCTCCCTGTGCATATACATGAACGCATTGCACTGCCACAAAAAAACCGGCAAGCAGACCAAAAAACAGCAGGGACTTTTTCATTAGCTTCAACTCCTTAATGCTTGTTTATTTGAACATCAAACATCCGACATTCAATTTCGAACACCGAATGTGAAATACACGCTTCACTTGAAAAGCTTAGTCTAATGCCAAAGCTTTTTAAATACAAACCGGAAAATAGCGCAAAATTAATTTAATCACATATGGTTTTTCCCGGCAAACAATGAAATTGTTTTTCTGAAAACCACTATTTCAACTCCTTGACGAACGGACTGTCGGGATAATCCTTCTTGAGCATGTCCGCGAATTTTGTTGATCTGTTGTCGTTAAGCTCCTTTAGAATGTTTGCGACCTGGCATAGGGCTCTAGCCCGCTCCTTGTTCTGGACATTGAAGACGAGCGCAGGAACCATGTATTTCAGCACGGCCTCCTTTTTCTTCCCCTGTTTGAGCAGGATGTCGCCCCGGGCGTTGAAGCTGAATGCCGCAAGATTGTCGTCGTCGGAATTCCCGAGCTCCGTGAGGACTTTGTTCGCATCGTCCAATTTGTTAAGGTCTATCAGGATGCTCGCCTGGAGTTTTTTCACTTCCGACAGGTCGGGCTTTTTCTGCGGGTCGAGGTTCTGGTATGCGTCCAATGTTTTCAGCCTGGCAAGGGCATCCTCCTTTTTCCCCAGTTTGTCCAGACACACGCATTCCCTGTATATGCAGTAGACATCGAATCCGACATATCTGTAACGATTGTAGAGATTCTTGTAATCGGTCAGGGCATCCTGGAATTTCTGGTCGGCGAGCTTCTTGTCGGCCGCCAGCAGCTCATCCGGGATTTTTGCGATTCTCGCGGATTTATAGTCGTTGGCCTTGATCTTCAGTGTAAACTTCTCCTCCTTGTATGTGATGTCGCCGTTCGCATCAGAGCCGACATATTCGGCTTTAATCGGGGCTCCCTCTTTCTTTTCGATGATTATCTCCACTGCTGAAAGCGCAATTGCGCTTAATGACGTCAGTACGGACAGGGTGCAAATCAGTCTTTTCATTTTATCTTTCTCCTTTTCTGTGATATGATTTAGGGAACCTCTAAAAATTGGCATATGGCGCGAGACTGGAGATTATGGATAGGCAGCTAGGAGGAAAATTGCGAGCATACCCGAAGCGGTATGTAAGCAGTTTTACGACGACGCTGAAATCCATAAGAATCAGTCTCCCTCCGGGTTGCGGATCTTTTTGGCTCAAGAAAGAATGTTCCTCTCTCGGCGTATCGCTCGATACGCCTGCTTTCGGAAATTCTTTTTGAGCTTTCAAAAATCTTCCGCAACGCGCCACATGCGAATTTTTAGAGGTTCCCTTATTATTAT
>JBAZRS010000465.1:0-3329 GCA_041662825.1 Victivallales bacterium
GCATGCTCCCAGACATCGCAGATTAAAAGCGGATTGAGCTTGCGGGCCACAGGATTGTCCGCATTCGAGGTTTTCAGGATTTCCAGTCTATCGCCTTTCTGAACGAGCGACACCCAGCCGCTTCCGAACTGGTTCACCCCGCCGTCGGCAAACTGCTTCTTGAATTCCGCATAGGAGCCGAATGACTTATTAATCATGTCCAGCATTTTTCCCCTGGGTTCGCCGCCGCCGTTCGGCTTCATGGATTTCCAGAAAAAATTGTGGTTCCAAACCTGCCCGGCGTTGTTGAATATCGCAGCCATATCCTCTTTTCCGGCGCTTGTCAGAATGATTTCCTCCAGGCTTTTCCCTTTCAGGGGGGAATCCTTCAGAAGCGAATTCAGCTTGTCGACATACGCCTTATGATGCTTGCCGTAATGGAAGCTCATGGTTTTTGCGGATATGACAGGCTCAAGCGCAGTTTCCGCATAGGGGAGCTTCGGAAGCTCGATCACGGCAGAACCGTCATCGGAAAAAAGCGGACCTGACACAATCATCCCGAAAAACAGAACCGCCGTCACACATAAAAGCTTTCTCATTTCCCCCTCCTCCGTTAACTGTTAATTTGAAGTAATTTCAAAACCAGGGATTTTCGAATTTAAATTCCTTCGATGTTCGATGTTGGGCGTTCGATGTTCGATATTCAAATTATCTACAAGAACATTTGCTATAATTTTTCGCAAGGAGCTAATATAGCGCCTGCACCTTATCCATGTCCAGATACCTGGTCGACGGAATTGCGTAATCCGCAACATGAAGCAGTGTCTTGTCGCCGATGCCGATGCTGCGCATTCCCGCTGCTGCGGCGGCTTCAACTCCGGCTGCCGCATCCTCTATCACAACGCACTCGGACGGATCAACACCCAGCCTTTTTGCGGCCAGAAGCATTCCTTCCGGATCGGGTTTCGACTTCTTGGTATCATTTCCGGTGACAAGAACGTCGAAGCGTTTTTTCATGCCGATCTGCTCAAGGATGAAATCCGTGTTTTTGCTGGCCGACACAATCGCCGTCTTCATTTTCGCCTCATGCAGCTGATCGAGGAAGTGGTTTATTCCCGGCAGTATGTCCTTTTCGGTCAGGGTGCGGAGCATTTTGACATAGCTGGCGTTTTTCCTTTCGGCCATCTTGTCCTTTTCAGCCTGGCTGTAAGTCCGATTCGCACGCTCCAGGATTATGTCGAGGCTCTCCATGCGGCTTACTCCCTTGAGCCGCTCGTTGATGTGCCTGTCAAAGTAGATCTTCTCCTCGTCCGCAACTTCCTTCCAGGCCAGGTAGTGGAATTTGGCGGTGTCCACAACGACGCCGTCCAGATCGAACAATATGGCCTTGGGACTGGGCCTGTTGACGTATTCGGGCAGGAGCGGAACGGAAACCGGACTGCGTGAAAGGCCGATCTCCTTTCCGTACACTTTGACCTTCAGCTTGTCCCCTGCAATAAGCTGCATGGTGACCTGCTTATTGTCGACAGACACCTTAATCACATTTTCACGGTAGACGAATTTGAAGGAGTAGCGTTTCCACTCCCTGGGGATGATCGGAGAGAAGGAGAGGATGTCGCTCGTGTAAAGCATTCCGCCAAACCCGAAAATGATGTTCATCCAAGATCCGGCCATGGAAGAGATATGGAGCCCTTCGTTTGTATTGTTGTTGAAGTTGTCCAGATCGAGCCGTGAACTCCAGAGGTAATATGAATATGCCTGGTTATAACGGCCCACCTCGGAGGCGAGTATCGAGTGGATCGCCGGGGAAAGGGATGACGTATGGACGCAGCGCTGTTCATAAAAGCGGTAGTTGCGCTTCTTTTCCTCAAGCGAAAACTTGTCCCTCTGCAGGAAGATCCCGAGGAGAACGTCCGGCTGTTTCGAAAACTGCGTCTTCTGAATGCGCTCTATCGTCCACTTGTCCTCCATAGGGATGTCGCGATCCCGGTCCAGGGTCTCACGCGCGAACGGATACAGTGACATGTAATTGTCCTGTTCGACGAAAACCTTCATGTCCTTCTCGTAGGGAAGTATCATCTTGGCGGCCACTTCCACCCACTGGTCAGCTTCGGATTCCTCGAAATTTGTGCGTTTGAGAGCGGAAGCAAGTTTGTCAGGCGCCGCTGTTTTCATTTTACCCATCAGGGCGACGGTGTATTCCAGGAGCCATTTCGCCATGTAATTAGTGTACCAGTTGTTGTTCACCGCCTGGCCGAATTCATTGGGACCGGTCACGCGATTGATTGCATATCCGCCCCTGTACGGGACGAATGCGCTGCGGTCGTTCCAATAGCGGCACTGCTCTATGAGCACTTCTATGCCCCTCTCGTAAAGGTAGGAGTTGTCGCCGGTTATATGCGAATAGAGCCACATCGCGTAACCGACAATGGCGTTGATGTGAATCTCTCCCATCCAGTATTCCCAGCACATGCCGGTTTCCTCGTAGCCGTCGAGAGTGGTCCAGGGATACATGGAACCGCGGTATCCGAAAGCCTTCGCCTGTTCCTTGGCCGGGCCCATGGTGTTGTAACGGTATTCCATCAGGTTCCTGGTCGCCTTGGGATTGGTGAACAGGTAGAACGGGAAACAGTAGCTTTCCGAATCCCAGAATGTTCGGCCGCAGTATTTCTCGCTTGAATAGCCCTTCGGCCCGATGTTCAAGTTCGGATCCTCGCCCCGGTAGTTCGAAAGCATCTCGAACATCGTATAGCGTATGCCCTGCTGCGCCGCCGCATCACCCTCAATCTCCACGTCGCAGTTGTCCCACATGTGTGTGACTCTGGCAATGTGCTCCTTCTTGACCCTGTCGAAGGAATTGCCCCGGTAGCCTTCCAGATGCTCAAGACTTTTCGGCTTGAGGAAAGACAGTATCTCCTTTTCCTTCACAGGATCGGAAATGTCGTTCTCCTGGCTGCGCGGAATAAGTCCGTGCGGATAACCGGCGTCACGGCTTGTCCAGACGGAAACGATCTTGTCAAACACAAGTTTCTTTCCCTTTTCCGGCGTGAAAGAGGCGATGAAAGCCACCCGTTTATCAATCGCTTCGACGGACGTGGAAAGCCCTTTCACCTCAGGCAAATCAACGTGCATGCGGTGCATCGTGTATTGTCCGGTGGTCATTATATTTGTAAGCAGGAAGAGATCGTCCCTTGTCTTCCCCTGCTCCATCATGCGCGTATGGGTGCGGGCAGTATAGGAGGAGTGATTCTCCTTCCTGCCGTCAAGGGCCATGCTGATTTTCACAGGTTTGCTGTGATTGACGGCCGTCATTGTGAAACGGATTGCGCCGATATGGTTGTCGGCATGGC
>JBAZRS010000465.1:3339-4824 GCA_041662825.1 Victivallales bacterium
CATGGCTGACAAGGCGCTCCCATGTCAGCGCAGTCTCGGACCCGTCTTTTGTCTTGAAAAGAAGTTGGCGCGAAAGTATTCCCTCCTTCATGTCGAGTGAACGCCGGTAGCCACTTACACTGGCCGTGTCCAGGCGGAAGGATTCCCCGCCGATTTCCACGCCTATGTCCAGCCAGTTGACCGTATTCACGATACAGTGCGAATAAGTCGGATGGCATGAGCGTTTCCAGGCATATACTTCCTTCTCCCGCACATAAATCCCGCCTATGTAGCAGCCGGGCATTGTCTGTCCGCCGTAGCCTTCCTCAAAGTTGCCGCGGGTTCCCATGTACTCGTTGGCGAGAGTGAAGATCGACTCGCCGATCATGCTCATCTCAGGTCTGAAAGTCTCTTAGGTCACGTTCCACGGTTCTATGGACGCCAGCCGGAATTTAGCCATCTTGTCTTTCATCTTGATCCCATCCTTTACGATATGATAATTGGTTATTTGTCTGTCTGGAAAATCTCTATGTTGCGCATGCGCACTTCGCCTTCCGATTTCAAAACCTCAACAATGACTTTCTTTGCACGCACGAGCGGGAAGCTGCAGATCGCCTTATGTCCGATATTATAGCCTTCAAAGACTGTTATGTTCGATCCACCGCAATATGAGACTATTGAAACACGGAAGGAACGTACCGCCTCGCCGTATTTCAAATCCTCCTGGAGAACAACATGGTCCAAGTGGAAATATTTCCGGTTCTCAACACCATATGTCCAGGTGTCCCCTTCCTTCTTGAACTGCTTTAACGAAATCACCGGTTTTGAAACACGCCTTTTCATCTCGGCCCCGAATTTCAAGAGGTTCGCCTTGTCCTTTTCCGGAAAAAGCCCGCGCCTGTCCGGCCCGATGTTCAGAAGCATGTTGCAGCCGCGTCCGACGGAATAATAATAGATCCCGGCAAGTTCAGCAGGGCTTTTGACTGTATTTTCATCCGTATCGCTGTAGAACCAGTTGTAGTCCCGCATCATCAGGTCGCATTCGGCGGAAAGCCACAATTTCTTTTTCAGCTTTTCCTTCTTCTTAGTAAGGACTGAAAAGTCCACTGCGTCAACCGTGTTCCATATGGGATTCGGCGCAATTCCGGCTTCATTGCCGACCCAGCGGTAATCCGGATCGCCCATGTTGAAAATGAGGATTTCAGGCTGCATTCTGCGGACTTCGCGCATTATGCGTGGCCAGTCATAAGTGTGCCCTTCCGAACCGCAGCCGTCAAACCAGAGCATGTCGATCTGGCCGTAACCCGTCAGTATCTCGCTGACCTGGCTGATGAAATAATTGTCGTAGTCCTTGCTGTCGGCATAGGATTTGGTGCTGGCGTCGGCCGGCGAATAGTAAAGCCCCACCTTCAGGCCATGTTTGCGGCAGGCTTTGGTATATTCCCTCAAGACATCGCCGCGGCCTCTCTTCCATGGCGAAGCGGCCACGCTGAAGTCGGTATATTT
>JBAZRS010000466.1:0-4803 GCA_041662825.1 Victivallales bacterium
GGGGACAATGTTTTTCGGCTCCGGCATCTGGCTCGTGGCGCAGATCTACAACATCGACGAACACTACCCGAACGCTTTCATCCTCTGGGGCGCCGGGGCTCTTCTTCTCGCCTGGAGCCTTCCCTCGCTCGTTCAGGGCGTCATGGCATCCATACTGCTTGTGCTTTGGTGCTCGTTTGAAAACTTCGGATTTGATTCCAGGACCAATGTCGCGCCGCTCCTGATCCTGTTCGGAATACTTCCTCTCGCATGGAAAATGCGCTCAAGGATATTTTTGGCGGTCGCAGTCCCCTCGTTCATACTCTCCCTGTTGTTCAACTGCCATTATTTCTTCGAGCGTGTAGCCCCGGCGCTTTTCATTTCAGTCGCCGCACTGCTCATAGCCGTGTCCATAATCGTCAGGAGGAAAAACCTGTTCCCCGAATCTTCAGCTGTTTTCGCCGTCTACGGCGGCATCCTTTACTGGATTTCACTCTATGTCTTCACCTTTCCCGATGCGGACAGGTACATATTCAGGAATTACTGGTTTGAAGAAGTCAACTCAACAATTTATGTGATTCTCGCAGCATCGGCAGCCGTTATCGCCTGGTTGCTGGCAGTACTGCCCGTCGGGAAAATCAAAGAGGATTTGAATAAGTTTTTCCGTATGGATCATTTTGCGGTTCCATTCACAGTCCTTGCGGTGATTCTGAATTTCGGATGGATGTCCGAATTCAGCGGCTGGGGCGGGGCCGCCGTATTCAATTTTATTTTCCTCTTCCAGAGCATAACGCTCATATCTTACGGATGCAGGAGCGTCAATTCGAAGCTGACGGCCGCCGGAACAGTATTGCTGGCATTCCTGGCATTTGCGAGATACGCAGATTTGTTTGACAGCCTTCTTGTCAGGGCGCTGGTCTTTCTGGGGGTGGGCGCGGCGATTTTCTTTGTCGGCATGCGTTATTCCAGAAGAAAAAAAGAAGCGGCCGAGGTGATACGGTGAGAAACCTGTTCATAATCGCTTCCGTCCTGCTTCAGTTCTTCGCGCTTCTATATATGGCGGGTCTGAGGGAGACCATAATCCACACCGGCAAGACTGTCTTCCTGAGGACTGCGCCGATTGATCCCCGCGATCCATTCCGTGGCGACTATGTCAGCCTTAAATATGAGATTTCGGAGATTCCGCTGAAGAAATTCAAGGGAACGCTTCCTTCGGACATGAGCGCAAAATACTATACTGTCCTGAAGAAAGGGGAGGACAATGTTTTTGAACTTGATCACTGCACCGATGTAAGGCCCGCAGGTCAAACTGTTTTCATAAAAGGGAGAAATGAATACCGCTGGTTTAATCCTGCCGTGCAGAAATATATCCCCCTGAAATACGGCATTGAAAAATATTTTGTCCAGCAGAAAAAGGGTCTTGACATCGAGAAGCGGGCGGGCAGGGGGAACGACATCCATGTTCCGCTTGAAGTGGAAGTCGCTCTTGGGAGCGACGGTACGGCTGTGGCAAAAGGCTACCGCTGGGGGCAACTGGGAATCGGACTTGAAATTACGGAGCGTTCACAGGTCAGGGGAAACAACTGGAATGTTGGGCAGGAACAGGCGGCTCCGGAAAGCAAAGATGTGAAAGTCAGGAAGAGTCCGAAACTGAAAATCACACTGCAAAACGCCTCGGACAAGCCGCTTGCAATTGTCAATCTTCCGGATTCCAGATCATTCAGGGCTGTGTCCGCCAGTTTGGACAAGGAATGGGTGTTTACTAAAACATTCAGCGAGCCTGCAAAAGCCTCCAATGAGGACGTGATTGTGTTGAAGCCGAACGGGAAGGTCTCGTTTGATTTCGATTTCGCGGAACCGCGCTGGTTCGTAAACGGTAAAAAGGGTTCTGATGAAATAGGTGTCCTCTGCAATGACTGGAACGACATGTTCAGGATCATTTATGCTCCCCCGTCAAGGGAGGAATGCGACGGTCTCGGGAAAAAGGACTTGATCTGGCACGGCAACCTCATGTCCCGCAGGTTCAACACGGGACGCATAGACTGAAAAGTCTTGTTATTCATGATCACAATGTAGATTTTTTACTGCCTGCGGAAATTCCATTTTCGTTGACTGGAGACGGACATCTTTACACCAGAAGAAGAAAAGACAAAGACAGATGCTTACCCGCTTTTAGCAGCGCCAAAGGCGACCAGTCCACGTGTCACTTTAAAAGAAACGGATCTCCCCAGAACGCGTGATTGTTCCAGAATGTTTTTCCATCATTCGCGTCTTCCACAAGAAGCGTGATAGAGGCTGCATTTCCAATTTCAACTGAAATTTTCAGTGACACGTCTGCGGACGTCATCCTCCTGCTACGGAAAACTTCCCTGTCATCGAGTTTCACTATGAAGAAAACAGCTCCTTCCTTTACCAGTGACGCATTCATTCCCGCGATCGCTTCAAACATTTCAAATACTCCTGCAGGCAAATTAAAGCGCATCCAGCAGTTCCTGGGCGCGTACATTCCGCTGTGAGGCAGCATTCCTATGCCTTTCATCCGAGCAATGTTCCCCCTTGACACCAGAAGTCTGGCGGGAATCACCGGAGCTCCGGACGGAGGCGTATTGCGATTGCCGTCTATTATCGCTCCGCCGTAAACGGAATCGTGGAATTCATCCTCCGGTCTCACGACCCGTAGATCCGCTTTCCGAAGTTTTTCAATTTCCCTTGCGGATGCATTTCCTGTGGCAGTCTTCCATGCCGTATATATGAGATCACGCGTCAGACGGGCCGCATAAGTCACCGGTTCGCCAGATAATTTTTCTGCAGCTGCGGCATGTCCTTTAAAAATATTCTGAAGGATCGGAACAACAGTGTTTTTTGATTTTCTGCGAAGGATGGCGCTTTTCATAGTTGTTCGCCAGGCGACTTCGGCGGGTTCGGTTCCGAGAAAATCAGGCTTTTCAATCTTCCCGCATTTACCCGTTACCGCCTCAAGATCCGTGTGATAGTGGAAATCCTCCATTCCGGAAGGGGGCGGAAGAAGTTCTTCAAGAAGTTTCAGGTCGATTATATGGGCAGGTTGAAATGCGTCCCCCAGCCAGTGTGAAAGGCATCCGATATACTTTAGAAAGTCCTCATAGTTCTTGTTCCTGCACGATTCCAGCGCCAGATTGAACCAGTATTCAACTATCGGGCTCCATAATGACTGGGCGTCGCCCGGAAGATTGCACAGATGAAGACCTTTTCCCGGAAGTGAATCCGGAAACACGCAGTAACTTCTCCAGGCACTGTCAATTTTAAGTTTGTCAGACTCAGCCCTTGCCGGATCGTCGAAGATATCCGGATAATTGCCGTACAATCCTATTTTGCCCTTATAAGGATGCAGGGCTTTCATTATGTTCTTCGGCAAGGCGTTGAAAGCGCCTTTCATTATATTTCCGTGTGCATATCTGTTCATATGAATCCCCCATCCTTAAAATTTAACGTTATACTTCCATGAAAGTTTTTCAAACGCTGGGGGCGCTAAAAATAATATTCTTGCGAATCATGTTTGTATTGGCATTGTCCGTCATTAAGTTAAGGCTCGTGCACTCGGGTGCAGAGAGATGGGGAATGGATGCTTGGATTGATGGATTGTTGGACAGATGATATAAATCCGAATGGCGAATTGCGGAACTATAATGAAATCCGAAACGAGATATTCAATAGTCTGTGGAGCTGATTTCAAAATGCAAGAAAACTGTTGCCGAGGGAATATCTCTTGTTGGTGTTCACAACTTTAGTGTGTCTTCGTATTCATCAAGTTAGACACGCTAAAGCCGTGAACACCAACTTAAGAAATCAGCTCGCCTGAGGCAATTATGAAATTGCCTCTGTGGAATTGTATTTTAACCGTTTGCGTCCCTTGCGCCTCTTGCGTTAAGAAAATAAACGCTAAAGACGCAATTGTCGCTACAGTCAAAAAGCGATTGAGCGCCGGCGGTAGCCGGTAAAAAAAACACCATATGAAGAACCTGACAAGAAAAGACATTGCGAAGGCGGCGGGGGTCTCTCCCTCGACAGTCTCCCGCGCGCTTGCCGGAAGTCCGCTGCTTCCGAAATCAACTATTGACCGTGTGGCGGAAATTGCAGGAAGGCTCGGATACAGGCCGAACATTCTCGCGAGCCGTCTCGCCTCCAACAGAAGTTTCCAGATCGGATTCGCGGTCGAGCTCTGGACTGGTGCGCGCAAGGGGCCCATCCGCATGTCTTATTACTCCACAATCCTGGATTCAATGGTTTCAGCCGCTTTTGAAAGGGATTACAATGTCATGGTCCTCCCGTACCTTAAAGACGGAAAATCCGCAGTGGAGCATTTCTCAAACCTCATCCTGACAAAACATGTCGACGGCATTGTTTTTTCAGGGCTGACTAGGAAAAGCATTATTCCGGCAGAACTCCTTAAAAGGAACATACCGTTTGTAGTCATAGGTTCCGAGGTGATTAAAAACAGGTTCGTGTCGGTAAATACGGATCCGTATCCCGCCATGACGGAAATGTTCGGAGCCCTTGAAAAAAGAAATTACAGGAGAATATTTTTAGTCGAGGGGGATCGGGAATACTACCATGCGGTCTCCCTCAGGGCGTCATTCATGAAGGCGCTGGGTAAAAGCGCCCTTTCCCTGGCCGGTGCATTCAGGGGCGACTACTCCAGAAGTTCGGGATATGATTCCGCGGATAAGATACTTTCCGGGAAAAAGAAGGGCGACTGCGTATTTTTTTCAAATGACAGGATGGCGAGCGGTTTCTACATGTACTGCTATGAACATAAGATCGCCATACCCTACGATATCGGTGTGA
>JBAZRS010000467.1:0-4790 GCA_041662825.1 Victivallales bacterium
TGGGCTTGTCGGGGATGACAACTCCGCTCTTGGCGGCGAGTATATGCGCGGCGTTCGGGAAATCGACGCCCTCCTTCTCCATCACAAAGCGAAAGACGTCACCGCCTTTCCCGCATCCGAAGCAGTGGTACATCTGCCTTTCCTGATTGATTGTGAAGGAGGGGGTCTTTTCGGTGTGGAAAGGGCAAAGCGCCTTTAACTTGTTCACTGCCTTTTTAAACGGCAGGTAACCCTGTATGACATCTACAATATCACAGCGGGATCTTATCTCGTCGATGACTTCGTCGGGGATATAACGTTCCATGGTATCACCTGTGGTCAATTGGATATTCAGAGTAAAAAAACATCTGCGAGGTGAAATTTCAAAGTTTACTGGTCGCCTGGATAACTTCAATGCGTCTTTTGAGTTTATCGCGGACTGGTTCAAGTTCCGGGTTTCGCATTGTAAGCTCCCGGTATTTGCTATAAAATTTTATCGCATTGGCGGGATCCTTCAGATGGACATCATATAGAACCCCCATGTTCAGCACGACAATATGACTGTTCGGAGCCTTTTTATAGGCCATGTTGAAACATGCCAGCGCTGTGGTGAAATTTTTCTGTTTCACATAGAGCACACCGATTTCGTTGAGAGGCTCGGGCCTCTCCTTGTACATCGGATGTTTCGCGAGGGTAGCGTAATAAGTGGCCGCCTCCTTGAATCTTCCGAGCTTGTCCGAACTCCTTGCGAGAAGAACAAGCACATTGTCATCGTCAGGACGCATCTTGTAGGCCGCTATCAGGGGGGCGATGCTGTCGCCTATCCTGTCATTTTCGAACAAGAGCCTGCCGTTTGTAAAAAGGGCCAGGAAATTTTTCGGATCCAGTGCGACAGCCTTCCTTATCTCATCAATCGCAGTGTTGATCTGGCCGCACTGTTCAAGGGAAAGGGCTAGCATCACATGGGCGCGCGCGTCGTTCTGGTTCTGCTTGACAGCCTTTGCGGCGAAGCCCCGCGCCTTCTGCCAGTCGGCCTTTGGCCCGCTGGCAGCGGAAAGTGCGTTCTGAAGAAGCTCATCATTTGACAGTTTCGTCCGGTCTCCGCATGCTGACAGCCCGGCGGCAATTGCGATGGCGAGAAGAGACGGGAATGCGGTCTGGCGAACAAAACGCCATATGCGACCGGCTAACACGTGTAGTCTTTTCATTTGATTTTCCTGTCCTCGTGTCCTTCAGCCCAAGGGAGCGGATCCCAGACGCCTGAACTCATACGCTTCTCAAAAACATCCAGTACTTTTCCGGCAGATGTCCAACTGTGCATCAAAGGCGAATACCAGGCGTCATAATCCTTGACGTATGCATAAACAGTAGTGCCCCCGCCCTTCTCCGGATATACTTCAAGATGGCAGTATATCTTCGTATCAGGGAACATCCATTCGTAATAGGTGATCTTCAGATTCTTGCCCGGCTTTTCGACTTTCATGCTTTTCATCGTGCTGAAATCGGTCCAGGTGTTCAGGTAGAATTTTTCCTTTGCCGCGTCTGCAACCTGGTCATAGGGATATTGCAATTCCCTGCTGGAAGCGCATCCGGAAACCCAGACGGCGACTGAAATGCTGAATAACGCGAGATAGAGGTTCTTCATTTTCCGCCTTCAATTTCAATAATTCTTTATTTAAAATAATGCAAGTTTCCTGTTTTTAAATTTTATTATTTAAATTCAGGGCATTATTTGCCCCAGGCTCTCCGAACCGGTGAGGACCATCACCAGCCGGTCGAGTCCGAGTGCGCATCCGGCACAGTCCGGGATTCCATGCCCGAGGGCTTCCATAAACAGCCTGTTTGCAGGATAAACAGTTTCTCCGGCATCTTTTTTCTTCAGCAAAGCCTCTTCAAATCGCCTCAACTGTTCGTCCTTGTCGACAAGTTCGCTGTAGGCGTTTGCAATTTCAATACCGCCGAGATAAAGCTCCCATCGCTCGGCAAATCCGGGGTTGTCTTTGCTGAGCTTTGAAAGAGCTGCGAATTTCGCAGGATAACCGTAGAGGAAAACCGGCATGTCCTTCGGCAGCGCGGGTTCGACCATGTCAATAAGTATCTCCTCGAACCTGTCGTCGTCTGCGACTTCCAGCAAATCCCTCCCTGCGAATTTCGCAAATGCGGAGGCTAGCGGGATCACCTCATGCCTGCTGAAATCTATTGAGGCGCCGTTGAAAAGGCATTCGCTTTTTCCGAAAACCCTGCGCGAAACAAACTCGAGCATTTCCCTGGTGAACAGAATAAGATTCTGGCAGTCGGCGCCGACCTCATACCATTCAAGCATGGTGAATTCCTCGCTGTGGAGGCGCCCGATTTCATTTTCCCTGAAACATGGGCCGATTTGGAAGATTTTCCTGCAACCGGCGGCTAGCATGCATTTCATCTCAAGTTCAGGAGAGGTTCTGAGAAATGAATCTCCGGACCGTATGGCATTGATATGAAGCTCTGGGGCGGGCGCCGGAATTCTCACCGGAGTGGTGACTTCGGTGAATCCGGCGCGTCTGAAAAATTCCCTGACAGCAGAAACGATCTCCGCCCTCTGCTCGATGCGGGGCATCATAGAAGAAATCCTCAGGATGTCTTCATGCTTTGCTGACACGTTCCGCATAGAGTCCGGTACGGGTGTCTATTTTGATGACGTCGCCCTTGTTCACGAACAGAGGGACAGCCAGTTCATAGCCGTTGTCAATCTTTGCAGGCTTCATTACGTTTGTAGCGGTATCGCCCCTTGCGCCCGGCTCCGTGTCCACAATGACTTTCTGTATGAAGACCGGAAGCGTGACTTCAATGGGGCTGCCGTTGAAGAAAAGAATCTTACACTCGGCGTTCTCAACAAGGAAATACGCCTGTGTGCCGAGTTTGCTCTTCTCTATCCTCATCTCCTCGTAGGTTTCAGAGTCGCTGAAAACAAAGAAATCGCCCTCGGAATAGGAATAGAACATCTCCTTTTCCTCGAGATCCGGCTTTTCTATCTTGTCGACAGCGCGGAAAGTGCGGTCCAAAGTGCTGCCGTTGATCATGTTTTTGAGCCTGCAGCGGTACATCGCCTGCCCTTTGCCCGGTTTCATGAAATCAAAATCGGTAACGGTCCAGGGTGCGCCGTCAAGTTCAATCTTAATGCCTTTTCTCAGATCCGACACGTCCATAAGGAAAATCTCCAGATTTATATGATTGACAAGGTTTTTTTCGTAAAGGTGCATAAAATAAGGTGTCTCCCGTTTATTTCAAATGCAAGGCGGAAGTTTCAGTGCATAAAAAGCCGGATTCGGACAAAATCCGGTCTTCAAAGAACATTAAAAAAGAAAAACCCGGACAAATCATTGGAATGCGTGAAAAATCTCGGACCTGGGGGGGGCTTGAATGAATCTTCCGGAGAATCGGGAGACTGGAGTTTTGGAATTTAAGGGGGCGGCCCCTATTTCAGCAGCTTTGTCTCATCCTTTTGATTCCGGCTATCCCTCATCAATCTCGCAATGGACCTGTTCATCTGTGAAACCATGTCGTCTTCGGTATCTATGAAACGCCTCTTCTTGGTTTCAACGCCCAGAAAGCCGGCTACTTTTTTCCAGACCGTAAGCTTCTGCACCGATATTGCATCAAGTTCTTCATGAAGCCGGCGGAGGCGCTGAGGCGGAATCCTTTTTCTCCCCAGCTCTATGGCCATATTGTAATGCATCCGCGCATCGTTGAATTTCTTCAGGGCGCAGTAGGTTCTGGCAAGATAATATCTGTAGAGGATGTTATTAGGGGAATGAAGCACCACCCTTATGAAAAACTCCAGGGCGCTGGTGAAATTGCCGGCGCGAAGAAAATTCTTCCCTTCGCGGAAAGACATGAAAACTTCCGTATTCTCAAGGTCGAGGAAAAGAGATCCTATTGTTGCGTCCCGAGGCGGATTGTTCCCCACGATTATCTCTTCCAGGATGTCGTCGGCCTCCGTATCCATGACTGAATAGCCTTCGCGGCCCCAGTCATGCACCCGGGTCGTGTCCAGCGTAATTCCGCTGGAGACGTCGTAGCGCTTCCTCTTGTCGGGATCCGAGAGGATGTCGAATGCGTGTACAAGCGACTTGAATTCCTCTTCTTTATCCCGCGCCCCGCCGAAGAGGTCCGGATGGCATTTCTTCACCTGCCGGTAATATGCCTTCTTGATTTCCGGAAAACCCGCCGAAGGGGCGATCCCGAGTGTCGCATAGTGTCCGAAAGGAGGCATCGCCAGCTCCCGTGTTTTAATTAGCAGCTTTCTTCAATCAGTCCGGATCAGTCCGGCATCGAAAAAACAAGCGAGGCATTTGTTCCGCCGAAACCGAAACTGTTGCTGAGGGAATGGCGTATCTTGACATTTCGGCATTCACGGACCAAGTCGGCCCAGGCGAATTCAGGTTCAGGATTGTCGAGGTTTACGGACGGGGAGATGAAATCCTTTTCCATCATCATCGTGCAGAATATCGCCTCGACCGCGCCGGTTGCGCCGATCATGTGGCCCGTCATGGATTTTGTGCTGTTGATGGCTACTTTTCCGGAGGAATCACCCATGAGGAGCTTTATTGACTGCATTTCCAGGGGATCCCCTGTCGGCGTACCTGTGCCATGGGTGTTTATGTAGGTGATGTCGCTAACGTCAAGTCCGGCGTCTTCTATCGTCATCTTCATTACCGAGCAGCTTGATTCGGGATCCGGGACGACCATGTCTGTTGCGTTGCTGTTGGCGGAGATGCCGCTGAGCCTGACAATCGGTTTCACTCCGCGTGCAGCCGCATGTTTTACCGTTT
>JBAZRS010000468.1:0-1573 GCA_041662825.1 Victivallales bacterium
TTGATGTCGCTGTTCTTTGCCTCAATGCCGGAATTGATCTTTGAATTGTTGACGGCGAGGTTGGTGACGTTCTGATTTTTGTTTGCAAGAACGGAATTCTTGATTTCGCTGTTGTTTGCCTCGATGCCGGAGTTGATTTTCGAGTTGTTGACAGCGAGGTTGGTCACGTTCTTGTTCTCGTTCGCCAGAACGGAATTACTTATCTCCGACCCTTTTGCCTCGATGCCGGAATTGACCTTTGAATTTCCGACGGCCAGGTTGGTCACATTCTCGTTTTTGTTGGTGATTACTGAATTCTTGACTTCAGTTTTTTTCCCATCGCCGCTGCCCTGATCGCCCGGAAGTCCGTAGGCTGAAAACCCGATTGCAAAAGCCGTTGCAATTCCCACCACCGCGATTTCTAATTTTTTCATTTTCGTTCCCTCCTCTTTTTGATGAAATATAATATTAATCAGATGAAAAATCAAGCTGGAAAAGACATAAACTTAAAACTCACTCACGGCACCGAATCCGACAGGTTTTTCCTTGGCCGGAGTTGCCGCCTTTTTAATAGCCGGGACGGTCGGCTGAGGCTGGGGAGGATTCTGGGTTTGGATTTTCTGCGGAGTCTGCGGCTGAACCTCTGCCGGCTTCTGCTCGGCAGCGGCCTTCTGTTGTGCTGCTTCAGCCTGCTGCTGCAGCTTCACGGCCTCGATATTCGCCTTTTTCTGAGCATCAATCTGCTCTATTCTCTGCTGTTCCGCCAGCCTTCTGGCCTCTTTGACGCGTTTTTTCGCCGCCTCAATCGGAACGGTCATCCATAATTTCATAAACAGGTCAGTTTTGTTCGTAGCACCCATTTTTGCCATTATGTCATTAAATGATTTTGTTTCAGCCTGATCAAATGAATTTGTCTCCCTGTCAAAACTGTCATATCCGTGAAGGAAGAGATATTCTTTCAGGTACACAATCTGCGTGGCGTCGTTCGCATCATTGAATTCTTCGGTAAGCCTTGCGCACATCGGTTCATCCGGTTTTGCGCCTTCAATGCACCTCCAGTATGGAACATCATAATATTTCCCAAGAATCTCCATGACGCTCATTTCAACAAGGAGACGTATTGCCGAATGAAGTCCCTGCTGTTTTTTCAGCGAGTACTCAAAGGCAAGGCCGCATCCCTGAAAATAATAGCCGACGCTCCATCCGACTTGTGTCTTACGTATGTTCACGGTGTTTGAGGCCTGTTTGCCTGCTATGGCAGACTGGTTGGCGTAGTTGAGGAGATGGAGATCGAGACCCAGCCTTGAAACTCCGGATTTAGCCTTATATCCGGCTCCGCCGTCCTGGTCGTATTTTGATCCGTAATCTCCCTTTTGAACCTGGGCTTCGGCTTTCAGTTCTCTCTCTTTTTCTATCATATCCTTGTCGAATTCGGACAGTCCGCCGTCTATGACGATATCGGGAAGGGTTCTGACAATTTGACCTCCGGTGGTGACTTCGGCAGTGTAATAGACAGGATCATATGGAATTAGTGTTATCTGCCTTCTTATTTTATTTATCGACGTTTCAACCATTACCCTGATATCGTCGGGCA
>JBAZRS010000468.1:1583-4776 GCA_041662825.1 Victivallales bacterium
CCTTTTTCGGCAGTCTGGTTTTTTATCGGTTTGCTCTGTATCTTTATCTTCTGAAGGTCGTATGCTTCCAGCATTATGCCGAATTGATCAAGGGAATCCTCATATCTTGTGACTCTTTTCCCGAGACCGCTGATATCCTTGTCCATCTGGTCGACTTCCTCGTCGCTTGTCTTTGCCATGAACCAATCCCACACGGCGCAGGATGACATGCTGAGCGTCAGCAAAGTCGAAATTGAAACCAGAATTAAGTGCTTCAAAAGAAATGCCGTTCTCTTTTTCATCTTATTCATCGTTGAAGTCCTTTTCGTTAATTTTTCCTATGCCGGAAGGCTTTTTATATGAAAGAAACCTGTTCACTTCCTCGAGTTTCTTTACAACGTACGTGTCATCGGGTTTAATTTCAGCCGCTTTCTCATAACTTGTTTTCGCCTTATCGTAATTTTTCGCCTTAAAAGACTCGTCGCCTGCGGCAAGAGAGTTTTTGAATGATTCATGCAGGGCCTTCTGTTGAGCAAAGAAGGCCCTGATTTTTTCTGACTGCTCCCTCGGATAAACTGCATTCGGGGCTATGCCGAGAGCATTTGTGTATTCTTCGAGTGCCTTGTCGAATTTGTTTTCTTTCACGTAATTGTCGGCTGTGATTATGAATCTGTCGAACTTGGCCTGCAGTTCCCTGATTTCCCCGGCTTCCTTCGCTTTTCTTGCCGCTTCCTGTTCTGCAGTCATTTTTGCCATCTTCTGTCTTTCGGCCGCCATGTTCTGCTCCTCGATTTGCATGCGTTTCCTGTCCTTGGCAATAATGTTTGATGATTCGGCTGTATTGAGGTTCTCCCACAATTTGAACAGTGTGTCGGATAAGCCGGTGCAACCGTACTGTCGTTTTGCCTTGCTGAGAGCATTGAGTTCGATCTCATTGAGAGTGTCTGTATTTCTGTCTATGTTCTTGTATCCATGAAGGAAAAGCAGTCGCTTGAGTTCGGCTATCTGCTGTTTTTCCGTCATGTCAATATACGAATCCTTGATATATTTTATCAGGTTCTCATCCGGATTCGCCCCCTTGATGCATTTCCAGTAGGGAACTTTGAAATATTTGCCGAGAATCTCGATGGTGCTGAATTCCACAAGCATTCTCAGCGCCGCATGCAGTCCCTGCTGTGTCTTCACTTCAGATTCAAACTCCCCGCCGCATCCCATGTAATAGGCTGCAACCGCCCAACCGTATTTGTCCCTTCTCAGATTGATTGAGTTCGACGCCTGAACCTGTGGATAATAAGCCTGTGTCTTGTAGTCCAGCATGTTCAGGTCGAGGGAGAGTCTGGCAACGCTGGTGCCGGCATCATATTTACCCTTGACCTGTGCACCGGCCCATGCGGCATCAAGTTCCCCCTTGCGCTCCTTTTCTATCAGGTCTTTGTCAAAGCCTGTCATGCCGCCGGCAATTACCGAAGTTGGAAAAACCCTCTCTATGTTTCCTCCAGTTATTGATTCATTCACGACATACTGCACATCGTAGGGGATGAAGGTAATCTGTTTGCCGACCTTGTTGAGGCATGCTGAAATCATTACATAAAGATCAGACGGCAGACCTTTTTCCGCAGTTTCATTGCCTATGTTCTTGCACTGAATTGGAACAGAGGGGTAGCCGTAAGCCTGAATCATTGGACCGAGTTTCAGCAAGGCGTCGTCAAACGGGGTTTTCCTCTTTTGAACATCAAGACCCTTGTCAAGTTCAGTTACCTCATCATCGCTTATGCCCGCCATGAACCAGTTCCAGACCGCGCATGAGGTAGTAAGGGAAGTCAGGGAAAAAGCCGTGACTGTGCACAGGAAAAGCTTTATACCCAAAACTGATATTTTCTTATTTATCAACATACACATCCACCTTTTTCACTTTGCTTCCCTTTTCAACGGTCGTGTTTCCGGCATCTCCCTTTTCCCGCTCCGCCTTGTCCCTTTCTCTGTCACTGACATATATATGCTTAGTCCCGCTCGGATCAAGCCCATCCTCTTTTGAGGAATAGTACTCCGCCATGTGTTTCGCCTTGATTTTCTCGCCAACGCTTTTCCCGTCTCCGCCTTCGCCCACGGTCACATTCACCTCGCTGACACGCCTGCTTTCAACCGTCACATTCCCTATATTGGTGTTTTTTGTGCTCCTGTCTGCATTGAGAAGGTTGTCGGGCTTATTGAAAACCCTGGATTTCCCCCCTGGCTGGTCATTGACCGTAACATTGCCTATGTTGATTTTTTCATGTACGGCACTGATGTCCCCGACACCGACGTCGGTGTTGATTTTCTTGTTCTGGACATTTCCCTTTACAGTGCCGACATTGACTGTTGCGTCTCTGGCGGTAATGCTGCCGGCGGAAACATTTGTCCGTATATCCGAATTCCGTGCCTCCGAGACTTCAATTCCAGTAGACACCTGCGAATTGTTTGCGTCTATTGTCTTTGCCTGCGTCCTTGAGCTGAGCTTCGAATCTCTCACATCCGCACCGTCGTTGATTTTTATTCCGGTATTGACGTTTGAGAAATTGGAGGCCTTTACATCCGCCTTGGTTTTTGAGGAAATGTCGGAATCGCGTATGCTTGAATTCTTCGCTTTTATCCCGGCGTTTATTCTTGATTCGTTAAGGGCGTCAAAGGAACCTTCAGTCTCTACGCGAAGCGTTGAGTCGCTGACATTGGTTCTTCCATCAGTTCTGGCAGCGCCAGTACTCTCGGGGAGGCCGTATGATGTCAGGCATGCGAGAAATAATACGGCTGAGATTGTTGTAACGGTTCTCATGTGCATCCCCCCGTGCTGTTAAAATCAGCAATGCCTTTACTTGTCCACGAACATGTCGATTTTTCTTACTTTGTGGTTTCCGCGGTCAATCGTGACGTTTCCGGCGTCCCCGCCGCCTTTCTCAGCTTCCTTTCTCTCCTTGTCGCTGACATACACATGCTTGGTCCCGCTTGCATCAACACCGTTTTTGTCTGAATAGACTTTGGACATGTGCCTCGCCTTGATTTTTTCAGCGGTGCTGTCGCCGCCGCCGGCCCCGTCGCCGACAGATACATTGACTTCCTTTACAGTATTGCTCTGCACATTCACGTTTCCAATATTGGTGCCGCCAACCGATGACTCCTTGTCGCTGAACACCCTTGAATTACCGCCCATTCCGCCGCCGAGGTTCACATTTCCTATATT
>JBAZRS010000469.1:0-4776 GCA_041662825.1 Victivallales bacterium
AATAGTTCACAAAAGTGATGTCTGTCCTGTAATTCTCGTCATCCATGTCGGACGGCGCAGGTTCGCAAGGCAGGTCTTTCAGATAGTCGTCTTTTTTAATGAGATCAAAGAACCCGTTGGATATCCAGTCTCCGGCAGGCATGAGTATGCGGATGTATTTCAGCTTGCCGATCTCGCCTGATCTCTTCAGTTTTTCAATTTCCCTTTTCGCAAACATCGAGGCGGGATCGCTGCGCTTGTGGTAGCCGACCATGATCCATGTGCCAGACTTCTTGAGGGCTCCGAGGATTTTTTCGCCGGATTCTATTGTGCTCGAGAGCGGTTTTTCAATGAAGACGGGAATTTTCGCGGCAAGGAGTTCGGGTATAAGCACCCCGTGCCTTGTGAACGGCTGGGAGGCCACGATTGCGTCAAGCTTCTCCTTTTTCAGCATCTCGGAGGCGTCAGAATAAACTCCGGGAATATTGTATCTCTGGGCGACAGCCTTTGCCGTCTCCTTCCTGGGTTCGGAAATTGCCACGACTTCACAGGCTTCCAGGGTGGCATAATTCCTGAGATGGGCGCACTGACCCATTCCCCCGACTCCGGCAAATCCTATTCTCACTTTCTTCTTTCCGTCTTTTGCACCCATATTTCCTCCTATTCATTAATTGCTGTTTTGCAAGCGTTTAAACCTATGCTTTATTAAGCTTGATATCAAGACAATATCAATTACAGTTATTGCTTTAACATTTACAAATATTGCTACAATAAAATCATGGGCAATTTAAAATTCAATTATGTCGGCTTAAACGCCCCTAAGAAATCATGGCATATGGGAAAGCATTCCCACAACTATCATGAAATTGTTGTTGTGATGTGGTCGAAGGAAAAAGTTTCAACAGGCGAGGACACAATAGAGGCGTCGGAAGGGGATATTCTTGTTTTCAGGCCAGGGGTCATGCACGAGGAATGGAGCGGGGACAATCCTCCGCTCGAAACCGTTTTCTTCAGTTTCTCCTCGGGAAGCCTTCCCGCTGAAATACCGTTAAAAGTCAAAGACACCAAAGGGAGGCTGAGGATCATCGCCACATGGATGCTCAGTGAAAGCAGGATACTCCGCCAGCATGAGTCATCGAGTCTCATGAACAGCTATATGGATGCGTTTCTCGCGGAGATGACAAGGATAGTCAGACACCGTGAATCCCCCCTGGTGGAGAACATCCGCAGCATGATCATGCGCGATCCTGCAAAGGACCACTCCCTTGAATCGCTCGCGAAATCCGCATGTCTCAGTAAATTCCATTTCCTCAGGAAATACAGGCAGCTTGCCGGTGTTTCACCCGCCGACGATGTGAGACGCATAAGGCTGAGCTTTGCGAAGGATCTCCTCATCTCCACAGACGAGCCGCTGAAGAGCATCGCCGAGGAGTCCGGCCTCAGCAATGAGACAACCCTGTGCAGGTTATTTCAAAGATACTATAAGAAGTCCCCAGGCAAGTTCAGAAAATAAAAGATGAAATAAAAAAATGAAAAAGACTAACGCAAAACTGCTGTTTTACATTTTAATCTCCTGCGTTATGACGCTGGGCTGCGGTTGTGTCAGCGACAGATCCGTATATTCCGGATACGTAACCGGTGCAAACCTGCCCGAGGGATTCGTCTATCTCGACAAAGTCATACCCAATATCGTTCTTGAGATGCGGTACGCCTCCAGAAATAATTTCACCGGCAGAGTCGTCGACGGCTATGAGTCCCCGAAGTGCATATTGACAAGGCAGGCTGCCGAAGCCCTTAAGAGTGTCCAGGAGGAATTGAACAGATATTCCATGTCGTTGAAAATATTCGATGGATACCGTCCGCAGCGGTCGGTGGATGATTTTGTAAGATGGTGGAGGGACACAGGCGACATGAAAATGAAAAATGAATACTATCCGGATGAGTCCAAGGATCAACTCTTCAAGAAAGGCTATATCAGTTTAAAGTCCACTCACACCAGGGGGAGCACCGTGGATCTTACTATTGTCATTCTTCCGCAGAAACAGGAATTGAACATGGGAAGCAATTTTGATTTGTTCGGCGAACTGTCGAATACCGATCACAAAAACATCAACCCCTTCCATAAAGTCAACAGGCTTCTCCTGAAATCAGTCATGGAGAAGCACGGCTTCAAAAACTATCCTTTGGAATGGTGGCATTACACGCTCAAGAACGAGCCTTTCCCCGATACGTATTTCAATTTCCCTGTGAGGTGATGGAAGATTGAACATCGAACATCCAACATTGAACTTCCAACTTCGAATTGGTAAGTGGATAAGGATGAAACGGAGAGTTATATAAGAATGCTGACAACAGACGACCAGCGACTGACAACTTAAAATTATGTTGGAGTTCACAACTTTAGTTGTGTTTTTTCTATAAACTTGGACACTCGGGCACATGGCCACTATTATCCAAAATATACATAGGATTCTAATGGATCAGGATAAAATAATACTTTCAATGGCGCCGGTCCGCGGCATTACCGATTCATGCTACCGCCAGGCGTTTGCACGCTGCTTTGGCGGCTTCGACCATGCTGTTGCGCCCTTCATCCAATTGAGGCAGGGGCATCCGCTGAAATCTGGCGAACGGCTGCAAATCGCCATTGAAAGCAACCGTAACCTGCGGACAATCCCGCAGGTGCTGACAAGCAATCCGGCAAGCTTCTCCGCCGGCTTGCGCGAACTTCATGAACTTGGACATGATGAGGTGAACTGGAATTTGGGTTGTCCATATCCTACGGTTGCCGGCCGCGGCCGCGGCGCCGGACTTCTGCCGCATCCGGACCGCATTGACTCCATCCTGGATCAGGTCCTCAACGGATGTCCCGTCCGCCTCTCCGTAAAACTGCGTCTCGGATACCGGAATCCCGATGAGTTTCAGGCTGTCATGGCAGTTCTCAACCGTTACCCGCTCACAGAGGTTATTCTGCATTCCCGGACAGGCGTCCAGATGTATGGAGGGGATGTTGATATTGAGCGAGCTATTCTTGCCCGGAGCCTGTGCAAACACCCATTCGTCTTCAACGGAGACATCAGTACTCCGGAAAAATTCTGCGAACTTCGCAAACGGTTTCCGGCGCTTGAGAGGTGGATGCTCGGTCGTGGCGCCCTCGCCTGCCCTTTTCTGCCCGCAGTGATCAAGGGTGCCGAGTTTCCCGCGGCTGAAAAAAGCCGCCGGCAATTGCGCGAGTTCCACGACCTGCTGCTGGAAGAATACCGCCGCTGCTTGAGCGGCCCGGGGCATCTGCTGGATAAAATGATCGGACAGTGGGAGTATCTGGCGCTGCCATTCGCAGATTCTCGGACAGTGCTCACCCGCATCAGGAACAGCAAAAATCTGGAAGCTTACTCGGCCGCCGTTGATTGGTCATTTGAACAGGGCATGTCGATCCGACTGTAGAATTGCCGGAGCTTGGCGAGTCACTTTTTCCTGGAAAGCGCCATATGTGCGAGTTTCGCACACACTTCCACAAAGGAATAACCGGCCGTTTTTGCGGCTTTCGGAAAAAGGCTGCTTTCGGTGAATCCCGGAAGATTGTTCGCCTCAAGGACGTAAATGGAATGATCGTCATCGCTGATTATCATGTCAACCCTTATGAGATCGCGACCGCCGAGAGCATTGAAAAACCTCAGGGCGATTTCCTGCGCCTTCTTCTGAACTTCCGGAGGAAGGGATTCGGGCGGGCAAAAATAACGGGTCTCTCCCTGCTGATGCGTGTATTTCGCGTCGAAATCGTAGGTTTTCCCGGGATATCTTATTTCCACAAGGGGGAGAACCTCTTCTCCTAGAATTCCGACAGTCACTTCCGTGCCTTTGACGAATTGTTCGACAAGGACTGAATCCCCGCTGTATTTGAAGGCGGTGTCAACCGCACTGGCCCAGTCTTTTTCTTCAAAAACGATTGTTATCCCGACAGTGGAACCCTCGGTGGGGGGTTTAACAACAACAGGCAGTATCAGGTTTGCCGGAAATGCCTTATTGCCTTTTGTGAGGATTGCGAAATTCGCAGTCGGGATTGATTCGTCAATCATGAGATTCTTGCTTAAAATCTTATCAATTGCGATTTCACACGCGCTGCTGTCGCAGCCGACATATGAGATGCCCGCATTTTCAAGGGCCTTCTGGATTTCACCGTTCTCGCCGAACCCGCCATGGAGAACGGGAAATACGATGTCGGCCTTTTTCATCTCGGGAGTCACTTCAGGCTTTTTGATGTCAATCTCGTTTACATTGTAACCGGCGTCGCGCAGGGCGCGCGCTACAAAACCCGCCGATATGAGGGATATTTCCCGTTCGCTGCTCGTGCCGCCCTTCAAGAGGGCGATCTTTGGGGATTTAGGGTTTGACATGACTTCTTTTGCACTTTCATTATTTGCGAATCGCACTTCAGGATTGAGGAGAATCCCCGTCAAGCTGAAAACCGAGTTCCTTGTCTTGACCATGAGATCGATAAAATCTTTTTCGGTGGCATGCCCCCTGTTGATGAGGAAGTTTGCATGTTTGTCACCTACTGCGGCATCGCCGCAGGACAGTTCTTTTCCGCCTGAAATATCAATGAGTCGGCCGGCTGATAGTTCGGGAACCGGATTGCGGAAAACACAACCCGCGCTCCTTCCGGAGGGATACGAATCGCGGCGCCAGTGGAATTCGCCTTTGATCTTCTCCCTTTCTGAGGCGGGCTGCACTTTTTCGAATCTGCATATCACAGCAAGGATTATGACATCTTCCGGAATTGAGGTTTTACGGTAGTCC
>JBAZRS010000470.1:0-4752 GCA_041662825.1 Victivallales bacterium
TTCTTCTCCCGAATTTATTGGGAAAAATTCCTACAACGCTCCGACCATCCACCACAACGCATCCATGCTTTTATTGAGGGGTTGGGAATAAATATGGCATATGATGAGTGATATAAAACAGGGGGATCATAATTTGAAAAGATGCTGTCTTTCTTTATTGATGGCTGTCATGTCATGGCCATGTATGGCGGAAATCAAGGTGGAGATGCGGAGCGATGATAACTGCGCAGTGGTTTGGAACGGCAAGAATGTAACATTGCCTTCAAAGCCGGCCTTGCGTTCCTTCGGCGGCGGAGCCAGGGAGTGGTTCGACCCTAACAGCAGGAAATACTGCAAGATCGAAGCTAACGCCTCGCAGAACACCGCCCTTTCCATTGTCAATTCCAGGCGCCAGAATGTTTTTCTGGGCGATGCCAGGGCCAAGGTTGAAATGAAAGACGGCGGAGTCGTATACCGCAATGATTATCCATCGACATCGACATACTGGCAGTGCAGCATCATGCCTGTGGACGCAAGCGCCTTCGATGTCAGGATTGAAATTGGCTGCTCGCCGGAGTACTGGCTTTCCAATTTTGAAATCTCATTGCTCAAGCTTGATTTCAATAATGCCACCTGCAACTCAGGATCGATAACAAGCTGGTCGCATAAATCAAAGACACCTGAGAGCCTGGGCCCGCTGGACGGCAATATTTCAATATGCTATCCGAACGGCCCGAACTGTTTCGTTCCGGCCGCCGTCATCCAGGATTCCAGGCTGGCGATGGGCATCTGCCTCCTCGGGGCCCACAGGAGCATCCTCCAAGATTACAGCGAACTCAGCGTGATCCCGGATAAGAACGGCAAATGCTACAATGTCGGCCTCCGCTCCTCGGAGAATCCTTTCTTCGGCAGGATTTACACCAATATGTTCTCGAAGACCTTCCGCTTCAGGGTTTCCGAGCCCAAGGATCTCAATGGCCGCCCTTATATCAGCATGCTAGACGCGAAAGATCTCTGGAGAGATTATATGGATGAACTGGACAAGCAGGTGCCTACCATGCCTACTCCTGCCCGTGATTTGTCCAAGAACAACATCATCCTCATGAACTTCTTCATGGGCGAGTCGTTCATGGTCAACGATCGTAATCCCTACGGTTACCTGATGAACGATCCTGACTGGAAGAAAAATCCCTGGGAATGGAGTGTCAAACCAGACATGGATGAGGCGACTGTACGGAAAGTCACCGGATTCGGGCCGGAAAACTTCGGTAAGCCGGTTAAATGGATCAAGAATTACGCCGATAAGTGCGTAAAAGATCTGAAGGCCGGCAACTGCTTGGCCATGATAACATGGTCATCGTCGATAGTAGCGGACAATTATGCCCCAGAAAGCCAGCTGTTCAATCCGGAACTGGAAGAGACCATCCCGGTTGATGGCGAGGTTCGTTCCTGGGACTGGGTGGCGGCGGAAATCAGCGTCAAAAATCCGACAGGCGAGATTATCGCTCAAAAGAAAGGGGCTCTCATCAGGGCCTACAATCCGGAGCAACTTATACAGGTCGATCAGTTCTCGCGTCCATGGGGAGCTGAACAGAGGTTGAAGCTCAATGAGGCCGACATCCAGGCGGCCGGTGCGAAATACCTGCCGAAAGCCGGACAGCGCAGCAACAAGGACAGGCTCGTTGACAAAGTCGCCCTGATCCTAAAGCTTAAAGCGGCGAGGACGAAACTGCTCGGGCAGAAACCGGGATCGACAGTCACATTAGATGCATTGGTTATTAGCGACGATCCAGAACTGGCGAAAGAGAAAATCAGCATTGAGGTGAAAATCACGGGAATTCAGCGTGCGGCAATAGACGTCTGGACTCAGACACTTATTGACGCCGGACAGGAGTTCGGCTTCCTTATACGTGAGGATTTCACCGTCGGAATGCCGTGGAACCAGTGGTGTCAGCGTTTCGACTGGACTTCCGACTGGCAGTACAAGATGCTCAAGCAGCGCTTCCAGTGGCACCGCGACCGGTTCGGCGAGAAATGCCGTTGGTTCTATCTTGACGTCTTTGGCAACTATACCCCGCAGTTCGTTTTCGACATGCTGCGCAATGACTTTCCCGACTGTTTCCTGTTCGCAGAGCATCCCAATGACGGCGTGCTCCGCACCATAGAGGGATGGAATTGGGAAGGTTCGATGAATGAGCTGGAGCGTTATGTGGCACCTAACGGGCTGGTAACGATACTGCCAGAACGCATCTTCAGCTCAAAATGGGGCTGGGCGAACGGCGAGTTTCCCGAAAAAGATCGTGCTGTCATGAAAAAGCTCTGGCGCGATCCTCATTGTATTTTCATGGTCCACCGGGAAGTGCGCGGATTGCTCAAGCGTGCGGCCGAGTCAGGCTGTGAAACCGGCGTCGAAGTCAAGGGTGAATCTCCGCAGTCCGGTGCGGCCTTGAATCCTGACGGAACAATCAAGGGCGAAGAAAAGAAATAATACAATATGGGGGTGATAAATTGAAAAGATACTTTTTTGGATTACTGATGCTCGGTATGGCATGGTCGTGCCTGGCGGAAGTTAAGATCGTATCGGATGACGGCAATAAATTCCAAGTCATGTGGAACGGCAATGAGGTGGTTCTGCCTTCGAAGCCGCTGTTGAGGAATATCGGCGGCGGGAAGCGTCAGTTTTTCGATCCGGTGGCGCGGGTATTCCGGGAAGTTGAAGTGTCCGCAAGCCAGGGTGTTTTTTTCAACGCATTGAACAAACAGGGCGAACCTGTCTTTCTCGGAGAGGGAAAGTTAAACGTCACAAAAGAAGGAGCCGGCATCGTCTACCGCCAGACATTCGCGAATGCGGGCGCCTGGTGGCAGATAAAAATCCAGCCTGTTGACGACAACGGACTGGATGTTGAGCTCGAAGCGGAAGTCGCACCTGAATTCTGGCTGACAGGTTTCGACATTAAAATAATGGATCTTAACCTGAGCAAAGCCACTGCTGATTACGGCGGCTTGGGACAGTGGAGGAGAAGCCTGCCGACCAGTAAGGGACTGCTTGTGGGCCCGGTTCCGGGAGATATCCGCATCAACTATCCGAGCAACAATCTTTTTGTTCCGGCAGCGTTATTGCAGGATGAGAAATATGCAGTTGGAATTTGCAGGCTTGGTGTGCACGATGTGTGGCGCACACAATTCGGTGAACTCAGCATATCGCCGAAAGAGAAGAAATATGAGGTGAGGGCATGCACCGGCTGGGCAGAGGCAATCTCTACGGCCTCTCTATATCAGAACAGTTTTAAACAGAAATACCGTTTGCGTTTTTCTGAAAAACGCACCCCGGGTCCCGCCGGTTATCTGCAGCTGGTTGACGCAAAAGATCTTTGGATCGACTACATGAAGGAGATGGACAAATATCTCCCGATCCAGCCCAACCCTACCTACAATAAAGAAAAAAACAATATTCTGATCATGAACTTCTTCATGGCGGAAAACTTCTATATCAACGAAAGTAATCCGCAGGGCTGGGTGATGAACAATCCCAAATGGAAGACCAACAAATGGGAATTCCCGCCGAAAGCTGAAACCGCAACAGGAGAGGAATTAAGGAAACTGACAGGTTTCTCGGAAGAGAACTTCGGTCATCCTGTGAAATGGATCAAGGCGTTCGCCGAAAAGAGCGTGCAGGAAATGCTTGAAACCAAAGCCCTTGCAAATGTAACCTGGCGGTCTGCCACATGGAGGGGGGCAAACAACCTGTCTTTGGACTATCTGCCTGACGCTCATTATTTCCATCCGGAAATGGAAGAACGGACCATCGTTGAAGGCCCAGTGTGCAATTGGGACTGGATAGTAGCCGACATAGAGCTTCTTTCGCCTGACGGCAAACTTATTGCCGTAAAAAAAGACGAGGAAATTCATGCCGCCGACCTTGGCAAACTCAGAAAGCTTGCCCGGTATGAGGACATGAGGCAGCGTCTATCATTCAAGGCTGAAAACATGCAGGACGCCGCTGCGGAATATGTAAAGTCCGCAGGCGGATATGGCGCAGAGGAAAGGTACCGTGATTTTATACAGCTTTATATAAGAATAATTGACCCCAAGGACAAGCTGCTTGGAAAGAAAATAGGAGATGTGGTCGAGTTGTCGGCAATGCCTGTTGTCGGGGATCCGGCATTATCTTCTAAGAACTTAACGGTCAAGGCGAAAATCAAAGGCGTAAAACGTTCCGCTATCGACATCTGGGGCAAAACCTTAACCGATGCGGATTGTGAAATAGGCTTCCTGATCCGTGAAGACTTTCTCCTGGGCCCGCCATGGCAAATGATTTTCATGCGTCTGGACTGGACAGCCGAATGGCAGTATGATCTGCTTCGTCAGCGTGTGGAATGGCATCAGACCCGTTTCGGCAAGAAGTGTCGCTGGTTCTATCTGGACGTCTTCGCCAATGAAACTCCGGATTTCATCATGCAGAGACTGCGCAAGGATTTTCCGGATTGTTTTTTCTTTGTAGAGCATCCCAATGGAGTTGCTCTGCGGACTCTGCAGAGCTGGAACTGGTTTAACACTTACACGGCTTTGGAACTTTATCTCAATCCAAACGCCCTGGCAATTGTCCTGCCGGAGCGCATGTTCACCTATGATAAGGCCAAGGATTTGGAGTTTATCAAAAGCACATGGCACAAACCCAATTACATCCTCGCCACGCATCGCGGTGCAAGAACTCTGGTGAAAATGGCCCAAGAGGCCCAAGTGGAAAAGTGAATTTGAATAAATCACATATTG
>JBAZRS010000471.1:0-4749 GCA_041662825.1 Victivallales bacterium
GCGCTTGTCGGGCTGGGTTCAATTGCCGGTTTATTTTTCGGGGACTGGTGGATGCGCTCAAGCGGTTCGAACGCAAGCATGTATCTAGTCTGTGCGATGGGCCTTGCTGTATCAGTCGCAGCACAAATCGCAGCAGTAATTATAAAACAGAAAAGATTAACCATCACAGGAGAGGAAAAAACATGACTGGAGGAGTACTTGTTAAATTGTTTGAGAAAGGCATGAAAAGATGCCATGTGATTGGCTCTGTGGAAAACGGCGTAATCGCAGGACTCGATCTGGAAGGCAGGCTGTTCGCCGTCCTAAACGGTGAAGTTTTAAATCGGGTGAACGCCGAAGCGATTCTCGAGGTAACGGGCAGGGAGAAGTATCTGAATCCTGGCGGTGATGGATTGTGGCCTGCCCCGGAAGGAACCTGCCTCGGTTACGAATACTCAACCGGGAAATGGAGGGTGCCTCCAGGGCTTAGCTGCGCAAAATTCAGACTTTCCGGGGAATACACGAACCATGGCGTGATAGAAGCGGAAGTTGACCTGATCAACGCATCAGGATTGGGAATTCCGACTGTTTTCCGCCGAGATATTACCGTCGAAACTGCAAAATCCGCACTCGTTGTCAAAGTGATTGAATCAATAGAATACATCGGATCTAAAACGCTCCCCCGGAATGAATGCCTGCTGGCGCCATGGACGCTCTGCCAGTTCGATTCGGAAGCCGGATGTGAAGTCGTCTTTCCTGAAACACACTATTCAGCAGTCTGGGACTTATATGATTCAAGCTCTGAAAAACGCTATGTGAAAGACGGGCTCATTCATGCCAAAACCGATGGAGGGATGAAATATCAGATAGGCATTGACAAGACCGTGGAATGGATTGAATTCAGGAATCCTGCGAAAAATTTAATTGTGAAAAGAACGGCGTCCGCATTGCCAGCCGGACAGGAGTACATAGACATAATTGACGCTCCGCCAGACAGGATACCGTCAGATAAAGGCACGAGATTCAGTGTTTACAGCGACCCCGGATTCTTCATGGAAATAGAGGCCTGCGGCGGCTGTCCGGAAAAACTGGTTCCGGGCTGTAAACTGACGGTTGATGTCGAAACCAGATACGCATCAATCATGTAATATGTCCCTCCGATAATTTTACAATGCGTTTCGCACGTTCCGATTTTTCAGCCGCGAAACCGACAAGAATGGTTTCGTATGAATCCGAGCCGAAGCCACTCAGCATATCCCGAACAAGAGGGAACACACTGTAAGATTTACGGCTGGTATTTCAACAAGTCACGCGGAATGAGGGTGAAGGCGGCAACATCGAAATTCATGGCACCGGTGACACCAAGCGAGAAACTTGCGGCAATAGTGGGCTCAACACCTATTCCCAGGACGGAAATCACAAAGAAGCTCTGGGCTTACATCAAGAAGAACAAGCTCCAAGACAGCAAGAACAAGAGAAACATCAACGCCGACGACAAACTCAGGCCTATCTTCAAGAAGGATCAGGTCTCGATGTTCGACACGACCAAGCTTGTGAGCAAACAGGTTGTCTCGTGAAATAAGATTAAATTCCCTTGAAGTAAGGAGTCGGACAACCGGCTCCTTTTTCTTTTCAGCTTGCCGTTTAATACCCAAATGCTGTTCACATCAATTAAGAGCCGTGTAGAGAGAATAGAGATTTCGAAGGATGGAAAAGAGTTCAGTTTGAAACTAAGGGTAATGGATCCTAACAATCCAGTAATGGGATGGTGGAGCATAAGGGAGTTGAACCCTTGACCTCCTGCATGCCATGCCAATACGTTTACAACCAACTGGTTATGCCTTTTTGTCATTCCGACTTGAGATACCATATTTGACATCCGGTATCACAAATTATGCCTTCCGGTATCACAAATTTCAAGGGTGCGTGCTGAATATTCTTTCAATTTCCTTTACATGTTTTCTTCAACCTTAACGATAAATAGCTTTCCTAAGCTTAATTCGACACTCCCTGCCCTACCCCAATGAAAATCACCTGCTGATATAAGATAAAGGAAGTTTAGGCATTACTGGACAACTGCAAGGAAAAAGAAGATTCTCGAGATATTGGCTCGAGATAATTAAGCGGATGATTCGATTAAACAATGTGAACACAGAACTTGGTGTATAAATTCCCTTAGGCATCCACATTTCGGACATTTACCGGCACTGTCAAATCGTATGCTGTTTTCATCCAATGCCGAGAAATCGGAGTATTTAATCACTGGGTCATGCTTTGAGCCGTCCCTATCATCTTTTTCATAAAAATCATAGTTTAAGTCATAATCAACTAAAGGCTTATCTTCGGGGGGCATAGCTATTATTTCCTTTGAAGATTTATCCTTAGAGCCAACCTTGTCTATCTTACATGTGAATCCCTTCATTTCTTTTTTGTACGCTTTCGCCATGACCTCTCGTAAATTATTTTCGTATTTTTCTTGTATAATGACACTGTCGTGAACAGGAAGACAGGGAATACCTTGTCTCGTACAATGGGTTAAAATCCGTCTCATAATTTTGGAATCCTTATTCATGAGATGGATTCCGGCATCTCCGCATATATAATCCTTAATTGGTTTATGTTTCTCCTTTAATTCTTGAAGTAGTCCTTTCAAGTTCGGATTCAAACGATGAAAAGCATCAAGCATTTCCATGTCTTCTTGGCTTATATCAGTTTCTCTTTCCTTATCAAAAATGAACAGTCTAATGCTTCTGAGAGCTTGATTATCATTCTTGGCATTAAAAGCGACAAGTAGCATATGCTTAATTAGAGGACGTAACTCTTCTATGCCGGATATGAGATATGGATCGGAATAGAGTTGTTGACCCACTTTAGCATAAGCCATAGATGGATGGAGCCAATTAAAATCAAGTTCAACTGTATTAGCGCCATCAATAGTTATTGTCTTTCTTTCTGCTTTCTTGAGACCTTGATGTCCATGTCCTCTTGAATAAAATCTTCCACCACATTTAAAGCCTTTATTCCCACGATTATATATGCAGAGAAGGTTGTTACCTATCATGGACTTAGGCAGTTTTCCCGCCAGTATTGGTATTTGTTCTTCTCTTCTTCTTCTCTCTTGGTCTTTCTGTTCTTCGTTTGTGTGTGTTTCTTCTTCTGTTGTCTTTGCCTTTACGAAGGTGTTTATTGTCTTCATCTGTGGGGTATACTCGACGCTGTGACCTTCCATCATCTTTGTGTAATTATCTAAGAGGTTACGGCGTTTTATGATATCAGCGGTATCTTGATAAGAAATTTTGTTTTTACCACAATCACGGAGTTCAATGCGTTCCTTAATTTCCTCATAAATGTCATAAGCTGGTCTAATTGAGAAAAAAAGAGGTAACATCTTTTCACTCATCCATATGCGTGTTTTGAGACCTTTATGATGACCTATCGCCATATGCAACCAGCCAAAAGAGTCCAAGGTATGTATCATTTTAATTATTTGATGAGCAAAGTTTATCTTATATTTTTTAAGATTTGATAGTCCGGACTCTCTCAAGCTAACTGCAACCACTTTACTTCTTCCAAAATCTCTAACAAGATTAGAGACAATGTTACGCAACGCATCTTTATACTTCCTTAATGAAGTGGGTCTGCAATTAGTTAAATCACTTGGAAATGATTTCCAAATAAATTCACATGCTTTTTCAAGTTCATGATGTTTTGAAACTAAATAATATGAATATAATGATGAATCATAAAGGCTATCGAAGTATTGAAATGGATACTCATTCTTAAGATATGGTGCAAGCGCAGATCTGATAAGATGAAACGGAGTCTCGGAATTAAATTCCGGATAATCAAAGGCTTCGGCATTATTTAAACTTGCATTCATACTGTCAATTAGGGCTTTATGGTTTCAGAGTTGTCCTTCATGAATTGTTCGATTTCAGAATGCGATATAATTATCTTGCGATCTCCAGCCTTAATCCCATGGATTTTTCCTTCCTTGCGAAGCTTTAGCAAAGTTGGTCGGCTGAATCCAAACAAACTGCAAGCCTCGTTTTGCGAATATAATTTTTCTGTTTTCACAGGTTGCGTGGCTCCGGAAACATATTTTTCGATGGCTTCGATTAAAGTTTCTGGTGTCAATGCGGGACAATACGGTTGGAGCAAACTGTGGACTGGCATTAAAACATTAATCGGCATCTTGTTGATTTTCATATTATTCTCCTTTATTGTATTTAATATACTTTATTTACTACATTCATATATTTGCCTTATGATGCATTACCTTAGCATTATATCAATTAATTGCAAGTCATTGTGGTTTATGATGATATGTTATGCCAAACGTTATGACAAGCGATATATTAAAACGTCATGACAAATGTTATAACAAATGTCATTACATTTTTATACTACATATTAGCTATTGACTTAGGCTCGATCGGTAAGTTGCTTTACAGAGAGATTGGAGCTTGGCATATATTCCAATGTTCTGTAATGCCTTTTGCAACATCGCCAAAATCCGACTTCCAGTATTGCTTTTTACAGGTAGTTAAGCCTTGAAATCGAAACCGCTGTAATAGGTCTGAAGCGTCTCTTTTTTCCCGATGTTGTCGTTATAAACTTGGAGTGTTTCAACAGAGTGATGCCTTGTATATTTCTGAACAGTAAGCAAATCGGCTTTGAATAGTTCTATAAGTCTTGTCGTGAAATAGTGCCGAAAACCATGGGTGCTGTTTTGGATCTCCAACTTCTTCAGAGAATCCGTAACCATAT
>JBAZRS010000472.1:0-4744 GCA_041662825.1 Victivallales bacterium
AGTAAGCCTCTTTACTGGTTAAGAACTTCACATGCTGTTTAATATTCAATCTGAATGCCGATACGCTTTTTGTTCCCATCCTACGTGCTTTCTCCATTCTGTGGTTGCCATCAATCAAGTTATAATGTCCAGGAGCTATTTCCGCCAATATTACTGGTCGGGAAATATCCACTGAATCCACATGAGATTCATCGACAACTGCTTTTCCCATCCATCTTAGGGCATCCGCGACCAAACAGCTGGTCTCATATACTTTCTGCATTTTTTTCGGAGGCGTACGGATGAACTCGATTTTCTGGCCGCTGATTTCAATTATCCGCGACTTGCCATTAGTGAGGTAGGCATATTTGGCCGGAACCTGAGTTGCAGGTGTTCACATTCCAGACTATTATTGCCAATTCCCATTTCGGTGCTATAGTACACCTTGTGGCGGAATGAAAGGAACTGAAATAGTTCTAAACTATACGGAAAATATCTTACCTGAAAATCAGATCCCGAATGTCGGGAAGTAACACGGAAAGGACGGAAACTGCTTATGAGTAAAGAAACTGTCAATGTTCACAGCCATAGCTACGCCAACCTTTATTTCATTGAAAGGACAAGTCTGACTTATCTGCAATCCTCCAATCTGATGAGAGACCCCGAACTCTCTCACGGTTTGGGGAAACTCGGCATTGAATGGACTTGGAAAATGCAGAGCCATGATTTCATCATTGCCCTTTTCAGCAATCCTTGCATGAGGGAGGTCAACATATTCCTAGACAAGTTTGCTTCCGATAAGATAAAGGGAGCCTGAAATCACTGCCGTCCCATGGATTGTTGGATTGCTGGATTAATTCGCCTGAGGCGAATAAATCCGTCATCCTGTGGGATGACTGTGATTATCTTTCAATAATATTCAAGTTCATACAGTACAGTTCCAGGCGCCTCCAGCACATCCGCAAATTCCATGCAGTCATCTGCGACTGTCCTTCCGGAAAAAAGCTCATTGACTGATTTGCATCTGCGTGGGAGGCTGAATCTACGCTGCCCTCCCTTCGCGCTGTGAGAAGCCATCAGGCGCCCATCGGCATATATCGGTTCCCCGAAGTCACCATAGAGATGTACGCCCGCCGACCTTGCAACGCCGCGAATGAATTCGCCTTCCGGCTTGAGATCCGCATGAAGGACAGACCTCCATGAACCAAAATCCTTTTCCTCCACTTTGCCGGGAACAAATGATATCCCGGTCAGGCGTTCAACATTCGCCTCGTCGTAGCAATTGTCCGAAATCACCCCGGCAAGATGAATCCACAGAAGGGTTCGGCGGTCCCTCATCAGTTTCCTTTTCAGAGCTTCCAGGCGGCCTTGGCCGCAGACAAAAAGGTTGGGCAGGATCACCAATTTGAACGGCGAAAAATCTATGGCTTCCAAGTCGGCAAATGAGAACAGGCTGAACGGAGCGCCGATCCGGCCCAGCGTCGGACACAAGGTTCTGAGCACGTCATCAATTCGCGCATCCTCCTGATTCAGATACAGGCAGCTTTCAGCATCGGCCAGTACGGCGATCTGGCTTGCGGAACGTGGACGTTCCCGTTCAATTTGCCTGTCCCAGATTTGTTTCATATCCCCGATAGCCGAAAGAATGGCTTCGTCCTCGTACCAGCTTCCCCACATGTCAAACCACCAGAAGGAGTTTCCGGCTATCAGATCCACGGCAAACTCCCTCCGGAGGCCGGCAATAGAGGAGGCCTTGTCCGGCCAGCGGTGATTGTTGAATTGGAACTTGACGCCATAGGCGGCCAATGGATTGGCGTCGGCGGTGTATGTGAAATGGTCGATTTCCCTGAAGAAGCCCTTCCCGTGCAATTTTATGCTGTCAACTACTGACATGAAATTATTGGCGCCGCCCATCTGACGGTCTGAATATGGCGCCGGTGAAATGAAGAAGTCCAGGTCCGGGGAGGCGAAAACCTTGTCGAACCCTAGACATCCCGAGGAGACAAGACGCCTATGGCCGTGATAGAGCATGTATCCGAAATAGATGCCCATTGCGACTCGATGCCCGATCACCGATTGCGCCCTGCCCGCATAATACAGGATGGTGTCGGCAATCAGCCACCGGTTGAAGTCCCAATACCGTATGCCCAGAGCGTCGATCCGGGGATCACGGATCAGTCCGTGCTCCGCATGGTTGTATTGCGATTCGGACGGGATATCCACCGGATCTCCGTAACCTTTGCCAAGCGACCATTTGCGCCAGGCCGCATTGCGACTGGGAGAACCTTCGCCTTTCGATTGGTTCTGCCATTCAGTTGTCCATCCGCAGAAAAGGATGTAGCCCGCAATCCTGCCGCCATATTTTTCTTCGCTGTGCTTCAAAAAGGCTTCGAGATACTCGCCCGTATATTTCCTCCATTCCTCCGATGCGGCAATTCTGCCAAGCTTGGTGAAAGAGTCTTCATGGTCGGAGTCGCGTGAGTTCGTCGAGTATCTTACCAGCCAGGCAGGCGTGTTCAGATCAATCATGCACAGGAATGAAACTCGGGGGTTGGCTTCGATCATCTCGTCAAACTGGCAATCCACGATATCCCAGTCGTAGACCCCCACATGCAGCCAGTGCGGGGGATGTGGACAATAGGGAGTGCCCAGAGAATTGAGCGTATTCGACGGGTTGATGCAGACAAGGTCAACACCCATGTCTCCGAAGCGGCTCAAAATCGCTTTCTCCGGCGTGAATGACCTGTAGGCGCAATGCCGTGAGCTATTCATCGTTCTCATAAGTTACTCGCTTTCCATTGCCGTGATTGTTAAACCTCGGAGCCAATTTCAAAAGTAGTCAGTCCGCCGCGGCGGACAGAAGTCAGGATTCAGAATTAAACCGAATTTGAGTTCAAATTCAATTCTGTCTCCTGTATTCTGACTCCTGAATTCCAAGTTTTGAAATTACCTCCTCGCATATCCGATCAGAGCTTATAGCGCGTTTTCAGGATGGATACGATTTTTTGCGTCTCCCGCTCGTCCAACTTACTGGCGTATATCAGGATTTCCGCAACCCTCCCCTTGAAATTCCAGGTGCGGTAATTTAAATCCTTTGAAATCGTCATGAATCCAAGGCCGATGAATGCAGGACTCTCTCCGGCGGCAAACTCCTTTTTCGCGACAGCGACATCACCGGGAGCATAGCTGATGGAACCCACGCAGATGGTTACGCCTCCTTCATAGTCGGCTTTGCCGGCTGTAGGGATAGAGACTAGACGATTGCCTTCGCCGTGAGTTCCGACCATCTGTTCTTCGGCCTTTGCCGAGAAGACCGCGAAAACGGTCATCGCGCTGATCTGTTTGTCCGGCAGGGCGCAGAGCATGCTGTTGCGGATACCGTCCATCTCGACGGCAGGCAGCTTGTTCCATGCGCCATTGGCCATCCGCGGTTTTTCCTCTTCCTTATCTGCGGTCAGATTAAGATTATTGCCGCTCTGATCCTTCCATCCGGATATTTTGCCTTTCACGTCGGCGACAACGCCCTGGTCGGCCCGGTACCAGGCCATCAGCCCCTTGGTTGGAAGCTCGGAATACGGTATCGGCTTTTTCGTCGGATCCGTCTGATCCAAATACTCCTGCATGACGGTCTTTCCGCTTGGCGCAACCGCCTTCGGATCGGCGCATGCCGCCGTTGACAAGTCACCGAATCTCCCGAACCAGTACATCTCGAACCAGTTGGGCAGTCCGTCCTTGTCGATGTCGCCGTATTCGCTCCACAGCAGCGGTTTCGCGCTTCCGAAGTCCGCCTTCCAGTTGCGCTCGAACTCGGTGGAGAAGCAGACCATCGAGTTGTCCTCGCGGAACGGGCGGTCGGAAACCGGCTCGGGGCTCTCAATCTTAATGACCGTCTTTCCACCGCGGAGCAGTTCGGCCGCCACAGAGCCGGGTGTTACCGGGAACTGTTTGCGGAAAAAACCCGCCGGCGCCTCGTACTCGATCTTTCTTCCGGGAAGTCGGACAGTGCCCGCCTCGGGGAGAATGGTCAATATCTCCAAGACACCCTGCCTGTAGGGTCCTTGGAGGAACGGGAAGACCTTGACATCCGGCGGATATTTGCGCGATATGATGTATATCCTGTCGTGATCCGGCACAGGCTGAATTCCGGTTTTCCACCACCTGATGAAGTAACCGGTCAATTCGTAAAGCGTATAGCGGGTGTTGTATGCCGGAGCGATGTTCGAGTTCTCACCGTAGTCGTTCCAGGTGATAAACTGCAGCAATGTCGCATCCTCATCGCGGACTTCCTCCCAGTATTTACACATCCAGTCCAGACCTTTGCCGGCATAGACTTCGTATGGGATGTTCTCCTTCTGGTACATTCCGATGAAACCGCCCCATTCGGCACCGGCGGCCTTGACAGCCCTGGATATCTCGGCCTGTTCTTTTCCCAGCGATGTGAAACTGCCGACCGCCTGAACATGCTTGGCTATCACGCCTGCCGCCCGTGCGGTAGCATTTTCCGGAACAAGCTTTCTGTCAATGCCATGGAATAACCAGCTTATGCAATAGTGCCAGTAGATAGGCTGGCCAATCTGGCGTGATGCATCTTCATAGGTTTCGCCCATCAGCTCCCAACCTTCGGGTTTAATCCGCATAAGCGCCAATTCATCTTTGGTCCTGCCGGGATTTTTCTTTGAGATATATTTGGTGCTTGGTCCTCTGGACTGATATCCGAAAATTAACGGTCTGCCGTCGCGCCGCGCGAGCTTCGGGCTGCCGCCAT
>JBAZRS010000473.1:0-4732 GCA_041662825.1 Victivallales bacterium
TTATTCGCGAAATCCCATGTACATCGGTGTGCTGACTCTTATTGGCGGATGGTCGCTTCTAGCCGCTTCGCCTCTGCTTGCCTGCTATTTGCTTTTTTTTGCAGCCATTTTTCATCTGCGTGTTATCCGGTATGAGGAACCACGGCTGTCAAAAATGTTCGGGGCTGAATGGACCGACTACTGCGCCATCACTCCCCGCTGGCTGCCAAAACTTGGGGGCAACAGTCATTTCCCTCCGGCAAAGCCTAAGGGATGATTTTACCAGCCTGCCGAACTGCAACGGGATACTCCAAATTCCAATGATCAAACTCCAGACAACTCCAAATTAAAAAACTCCCTAACTAGACCTTGCTCGAAAAGATATAATAAGAACACCCCTTACGGGGTTAACTACCAACAAAAACATTGAATTTGAGGCGAATTCGTTTGTAGTCAAGCTCGTAAGAGCTGTTCCAGAAAACCTTTTCGAGCAGGCTCTAACTATGTCATCTGTCGTCTGCCACCATCCATTCAGGGCTTTGTGTCTTTGCTTGCCACGGCGTAGTTCCTTGTCGAAGCCGGGTGCCTTGGTGGTTATTCTAATGTATTTCGGGCAAAGACTGGCCAGATTTCGCGTATAAATTTAAAACACAGGCTTGATTTTCAAATATGGCTGATTATTATATAGGCCTTTCGGATGCGAGCGTAGCTCAGCGGTAGAGCGTCACGTTGCCAACGTGAATGTCGTGGGTTCAATTCCCATCGCTCGCTCCAATTTCTATTCTTCATTATTTCGCATCCCATTTCCCTTTTTATAAATTCAGCACATGAATTTACAATTTGTTATTTTTGGCGGAAGAGTTACTTTCTCCGGGTTATGGAGGGAAAATTTACATGAAAAAGAAAATCGCCGTGATTCTTGCTGACGGATTCGAGGAAATCGAGGCCGTTGTTCCCGTTGATGTATTAAGAAGACTTGAATTCGAGGTTGTAATTGCCGGCCTGTCAAAAACGGTCAGGGGCTCGCACGGAATTGCAATCCAGGCGGAATGCCTGCTCTCAGAACTCAAGGAACACGAATTTGACGCCGTATTCCTTCCCGGCGGGATGCCGGGAGCCACCAACCTCAGGGATAGCTCAGAAGTGCTGGCCATAGTCAAAAAAGTCAATGCCAGGGGAGGAATTGTATCGGCAATCTGCGCTGCCCCGATAGCCTTGAAGGCGGCAGGTGTCATAGAAGGAAAGACTGTCACCTCGCATCCCTCGGTGAAAAATGATCTCAAAGGGTGCGTCCATACCGGAAAACTGGCTGAGACGGATGGAAATATAGTTACCGGAAAAGGGCCCGGCGCTGCATTCGAATTCGCAGTAAAAGTAGCTTCTGCACTCGGCAAAGCGACTGAAGCTGAAGCGCTTATGGGCGACATGTTCGTGCCTAGGCAATAAATTTTAACCACGAAACACACTAATCTCACTAAAATATCATATTAAAAAAACCCTTTCGTTTATTTACGTTTAGTGGTGGAGAATTCATGAATTTCGAAATAACGGCGAAATGCCCTGAGACCAAAGCCAGATGCGGTCTACTGAAAACCTCGCGGGGCGACGTTAAAACCCCTGTGTTCATGCCTGTCGGAACACGAGCAACAGTCAAGACCATGACACCGCTCGAACTCGAACAGATGGGCATTGAGATAATTCTCGGAAATACTTATCACCTTTTTCTGCGTCCCGGCCTGGAAGTAATGAAAAAAGCGGGGGGACTCCACAAGTTCTCCAACTGGAAACGCCCTATCCTCACCGATAGCGGGGGCTTCCAGGTTTTCAGTCTATCGGCACTCCGGAAAATCACTCCCGACGGAATCGAATTCGCTTCGCATATTGACGGTTCCCGTTTTTTCCTGGGACCGGTCGAATCAATCGCGATACAGAAGATTCTCGGTTCAGACATAGTCATGGCATTTGATGAATGCACCCCTTATCCCTGCACCTATGAAAACGCCTTGGAATCCCTTGAGCTGACAACTAAATGGGCGCAAATCTCCCGTGAACAGCCGCTGGATGAAACACAGCAGATATTCGGGATTGTGCAGGGTTCAGTTTACAAGGATCTCCGAATAAGGGCGGCCGAGGATCTCGTGAAAATCGGATTCGACGGCTATGCAATCGGCGGCCTTAGCGTGGGAGAATCCGAAGAACAGATGATCGAATGTCTTGACTGGGTTATGCCGGTCCTTCCTGAGGACAAGGCCCATTATATGATGGGAGTAGGCTATCCGTATCAGTTGATAGAGGGGATTGCACGCGGTGTTGACATGTTCGACTGCGTTATCCCGACCCGTCTTGCCCGCCATGGAAACGCATTCCTTTCCAACGGCGAAACTATTCCGGTGAAAGCCGGAAGATATGCCGAGGACATGGGACCGGTTGATCCGGATTGCGACTGCTACACCTGCACAAATTTCTCCAGGGCCTATATCCGCCATCTCATGAACGTCGGAGAAGTTCTCGGCATCCGCCTGCTCACAATCCATAACATGATCTACTTCGAGAAGTTCATGGCGCAGATACGCGAAGCCATACGCACTGGAACTTTCAACGCTTTCAGGGAAAGTCATGTTAAGAATATGCCGAAGAGTTGAAATGTGCGTTTGAGCGTTAAATAAAGCAAAATTTTTGTGGAACACAAAAATTATCGTATTCACTAACTTCCGAACTCATCAATTCGATATTTGAAGTTCAATCTCCAAGATTCATCTATTACGTTTTACATCTCCGTTTCACCGACCCTCCGACTGTGTCCGCCATAGCTGTTCTTAGCGACGGCGGATTCGCCGATTCCTCGGGCTAGAAAGCCCGAGTTACTATACGCATTTCTCAGGAATTTTATCGAGAGGGCCTCTGTATTTGATTTTGAGCCCGTGTTTGTTTACAACCTGAATGGTTGTCAGATAGTAGCCGGAAGTCGGAGCATCGCGTAGACCTCCGGATGGGGATTAATATTAATTCGCACCCTGTAGGGGTGCCAGAAACTGTAGGCGCATCGATGGGCTCAACATATTACAGCATTCATCATCATATTGTGACGTTGGAATGATTATTAGAACGTATGATTCTGCCACCCCTCCAGGGTGCGATTCGTTTTTCCCATTGATCCGGGGGTATCGCAAAGCTCAACCCCCGGCTACTATCTCTCATCCCTCCGGGATGAAGATGGAGAAACTCGGGAATTCATGTGTGGAGGTTGTAAAAATGCGTATAGTAGATAGGGCTAGAAAGCCCGAGTTACTTAATGACTCCCTTCGGAATCTGCATTGTTACACAATGCAGTGAGCCGTGCTGACGGATGAGGGTCAGGCAGTTGATGCCGATTATTTTGCGATCAGGGAAAGCGTCACTTACGGCTTTCAGAGCCGCCGAATCCTTCTTATCCCGGTATGTCGGCACGAGAACCGCATCGTTCATTATCAGGAAATTTGCGTAAGTCGCAGGCAGCCTGTTTCCCGAATCGTCGTATTTCGCATCCGGCCATGGCAAAGGGATGAGCCTGTATGGCCTGCAGTTTGCAGTGCGAAAGGATTTAAGATCCTTCTCCATCAGCTTCAATTCCTTGTAATGAACATCATCTGTGTTGTCGCAGGAGACATGGACAATTGTGTTTTCGGCTGCGAACCTCGCAAGTGTGTCAATATGCGAATCGGTGTCATCTCCCTCAAGATGGCCGTGATCGAGCCAAAGGATTCTTTTCGCACCGAGAAGAGTCTCCATTTTTTCCTCTATCTGCTTTTTTGAAAAACCCCGGTTACGATTGGGGTTCATGAGGCATTTGGAAGTTGCAAGTATCGTACCGCATCCGTCGCTTTCAATGCTTCCCCCCTCAAGGACAAAATCTGCAGATTCCAATTTTATTTTGCCGAACGCACCGAGCTTGTGAAGGTTTCCTGAAATCAGATTGTCCTTCTCTGCCGGATACTTGTGTCCCCAGCCGTTGAAAGTGAAATCCACAAGTGTGGGTTTTCCATTTCTGAATACTGTGATCGGGCCGAAATCGCGAGCCCAGGTGTCGTTGCCGGGAATTTCGAAAAGGACTAATTTCTTCGATGTCATACTCCTGCGTATGAGCTGTGACTGGATTTTGTCTGGAGTCACCAGTATTACAGGCTCGAACTTGAGGATCGCCCTTATAATCTCAAGATAATTACGCCGGACCTCTTCCAGGTGAGGAGCCCAGGGCGTATTCTCGTGGGGCCAGGCAAGAAGGACGGCGCTTTGCGCTTCCCATTCCGCCGGCAGACGAATATCATTGTCGCTTTTTGTAATCATACTGGAATTTAGAGTTGTTTTGCAGGGAATTCAAATACGCGGAAGTTTGCACTCTAACCCGAATGTCGCTTAGTTATGCATTTCTTGAGGTAGCGCGGGTCTATCTGACCCGCGTTTCTCGGGTCATCCGCCTAGGCGGACGAGTTACTTCAACGGAAATTCTTTAGCAGGAGTTCAATCTTTAGTTTGTCTTTTCTTAAATCTTAGCGCCATTTGGATTAAACTCCTATTTGACACATCTTATCCGCCTGCGACTTTGCAGGCAGACAAACACAAACAGGTTTGGAAAGGGTTGGGGTGCGGGAAAGGGAAGACCCTTTCCTTAAAAGGTTTTCACTTCCCCGAAAATTCCGAAATTTCGCACTTAGGATTCGACAGGTTCACCTCAGGTCGAACTCTCGAACTTTCGCACTTTCTAACTCACGAACTT
>JBAZRS010000474.1:0-2484 GCA_041662825.1 Victivallales bacterium
GGCAGGGGAGCTCTTGCGACAGCCAAAGTTGAAGACGGGAAAAGACTTTCCGTAATGGAGAGGAAAATTGAGGCGGAACCTGAAGTTAAAATTCATCTTTTCATTTCGCCTCCCAAGCATAATAAAATGGATCAGCTACTCACCCAGTGCTGTGAAACGGGTGTCTGGAGCATAACATTTGTAATTGCCGATCATTCTGTGGTGCGGCCAGAGGAGGGGGCGGTTCCGGACAGATGGAATGTCCATCTTGTCGAAGGATGCAAACAGTCGAAAAACCCGTTTTTACCAAAGCTTGGCGAAGTCATATCATTCTCAGGCATGATCGAAAAAATCAAAGAAGGTAAAACTGCCGCCTTTTACGGTTCCGTGGAAAAACCGGAAACAGGTTTTGCAAAAACAGGGACATCTGATCTTGCGTGGATCGTTGGGCCGGAGGGGGGGTTCAGTCCTGCCGAAGAGGAACGCATGAAGTCGGCGGGCTTTTCACCTCTTAACGTAGGGAGATGGATCATGAGGGTGGAGACCGCCGCAATCGCCGGCTCAGTGATCTTAATGAATAGGAATTGAATGTTTGAACGCCGGCATCCTTGCCGGCTCATGAAATTAAGAGCCACCAGGGTGGTGGCGTTCCGTAAGAGTCGCGGCCCTCTTGCCCCGTCGGACCTGTCCCGTCGTATGACTGGGGTGCCTGCCTAATTAAACGTTAAGGAATTTCAAAGAGTTGAACATCCAACATTCAACGCTGAACATCGAATTAAAACTGAATACATTCGAAGTTGGAAGTTTCCGCCGCGGCGGATTCAATGTTCGATGTTCAAATTATTAAAGTTGCGGCGCCTTGGCCGCCTAATTCAAGGCTAAGGAATTTCAATGTTCGCATGTGGAGTGCTGAAGCTTGCTTCAGCCTTTGTTAGCGGAGCTTGCTCCGCGTTATTTACAAACAAGCAAGCTTGTCTGAAGAAAGGCGGTAGCGAGCTACCGCAGTCCAAGGTCAGGCCTAAATGCCTGACTAAAATAAAACACAAGAATTAAAAGTCGCGGCTTCCAGCCGCCTAATTGAATAATTGGCCGTCTGATACAGCCAACCTCAGGGGGATAAATGCTGAACACGAAAATCACAGTGCATGGGATGAAAGGGTTCACAAAACTGAGAATCCTGATATTGTTCTGCTTTTTTTTCGTTGCCGTCCCGCTTGCCTACAGTCTTTACACCGGGCACATGTGGGAGGATTTTTTCATTACCTTCAAATACAGCAAGAATCTCTGCGAAGGCAACGGGCTTGTATATGAGAAGGGGGAGAAGGTTCACGGTTTCACCTCTCCGGCCGGTACCTTGTTGCCGGCTTTCTGTTATCTTGTGACGGGTGCCGATTCATTTGAAAAGGCCCTCTGGCTTTTCAGGATTCTTTTCTGTATTCCTGCCTTTGCGGCAGGAGGCGTGTTTGTCCTGCTTGTCTTCCTGCGGGACAATACAATCCATAAGCTGACGCCCGCGGTATTCGCCGGTCTCCTGTTTGTTGTCGATGCTAAATCCGTGATGTTTTCGGTCAACGGGATGGAGACGGCGCTCATGCTTTTCTTCCTCGCGTGGTCGTTTTACCTGATGAGCCGGGAGAAAATAGACTGGTTGTGGAACGGTATTGCCTGGGGCGGTCTGATGTGGACCCGGCCCGACTCCTGTGTCTACATAGCGGCGCTTGCTTCCGCTTTTTTCATTTTCGGTTTCGAGCGGCGGAAAGCTTTTGTAATCACAGTTCTGAAGTCCTCAGCGATAACCGCCCTAATTTATCTGCCGTGGTTTTTATGGGCATGGCACTACTACGGTTCGCCGGTTCCCAACACCATTATTGCCAAGAGGGGGATGTTCGCTCCCGTAGGGACGCTGGAGATGTTCAGGAATCTGATTGCGCATCTGCCGTATACTACGTCATGGATTTACGCCCCGGTGTATCCACAGTTTGAAGGCTGGAATCCGCTGGTTTACATATTCTCCAGCCTGGCAGGCGTCTTTGCATTCATATACTGGATCATCCCCTATTCGGCACAGGACAGGATCGGAAGAGCCGCATCTTTCGTCTTTTTCATCATTTCAATATATTTTGCATATATGCCGTTTCCGTATCCGTGGTATTTTCCGCCTGCGGCAATGATCGGGATAATCGTCCTTGTCAGGGGAGTTTTCACCCTTTCAAAACATTTCAAGAAAGAGGAGAACCGGGTAGCAGTCCCGGTTCTTTGCCTTTTCGGGGTCTTTGTCCTCATGTCCGTAAGTCTCCTGATGTCGTCATACGAGATGATGATGCAGCAGAAATACATTGAAAACGGTACCCGGAGGCAGATAGGCGAATGGCTGAAACGCACCACTGCAAAAACCGACAGGATATATGTTGAGGCTCTCGGCTACATCGGATATTTCAGCGAAAGGAAAATGCTTGATTTCCCCGGTCTGGTCTCGCCCGAAGTGGTGAAGCTTGTCAAAAAGGG
>JBAZRS010000474.1:2494-4716 GCA_041662825.1 Victivallales bacterium
TTACGCCTCGGCGGTTGAACGCCTGCAACCTGAATGGGTGGTCGCCCGCACCGAGGATTACTACTTCAAACTCTTGCCGGGCTCTCCATATTTCAGGAATAATTACAAGGTGGTCATCCTCTTTGATTCCAGCTATGAACTCGACGCTCTCGGCTACATCCCGGGGGAGGGGTATCTGGCCTATGACTCCTGTTATTTTGTCTTGAAGAAGAACGGCGGCCCACAGCCGCTTAAGGCAGTTGAACCACGGAAATGAATACTCCTCAGTCCGGCAGATAGCGCAAATTGGCGATGAAATAAAGCAGCGCGGACATGAGGGCCGCAATAAGCGGAGTTGCAAGCCAGCCGATGCCCACCTGGGTCAGTTTTCTGAAGTTTATCGTCTGTCCGCCTTTTATTATCCCTATCCCCAGTATCGCGCCTATTATCGCCTGCGTCGTCGAAACCGGAACCCCGACAATCGCATAGATGTGTACGGTCAGGGCCTGTGAGAATACGCATGTCAAAGCCGTGAAGGCGTCAAGCTTCACTATGGACTTTCCGACAGTCATCATGACGGGCTTTGCATAGGTCAACACCCCTATGGCGATGGTGATCCCGCCGAAAACGGTGGCTTCCCTGACTGTAAGCATGTTGTGCCCTACAAATATGGCGCTGACATTCGCCACATTGTTTGCCCCGAGAGCGTAGGCGCCGTAGCATCCCGTGATGATCAGCAGTATGGACATGACCGGGTCGTAAACAAAAACCGGCATGTTCAATTTCCTTATGACCGCCCTGAAGAGATAGTAAAATATGAAGGTGAAAAGCATTCCCCCGACTGGCGTGCCAAGCCAGCAGATTATGATTTTCAGCAGACTTCCCGTATTGAGGGAATGCTGCAGGATCCCGACTCCGGCGATTGCCCCCACTACCGCCTGCGAAGTTGAAATCGGGAGTTTCATGAGCGTCAGGAATATGACTGCCAGCGCCGCTGAAAATGATACGACTATCGCGGTCCGCCTCGCCTTCCTGTCGGCCTTCTCCTGATCCTGCGGACCGGGACTGGTGAAAGTCGTATCTTTGCGGAGTTCATTGCTTAACGTGTTTATTCCCCGTTCCCCGTCGCAAACAGCCCCGAGCATGACAAATAATGCAGTAAGCCATATCGCCAGCCTGTAATTCACCATGCGTGAACTTACCGCCGTCCCGAAAACATTCGCGGAATCATTCGCTCCAAGGCCCCAGCCCATGAAAAGGCATCCCAGATACTGTGTGAAATGAGAGAACATTCGGTCATCTCCTGATTGAACACACAATATCCAACACTCAATTTCCAATTCTCATCGGAATTCTTTTCCAGAAATTTTTAACTTGGACATTGGATATTCCTTGTTGGATATTGGATATTCAGAGTTTTCTCTTGATGCTGCATATCACGATCCTGTCCATGACATGCTCGCACATGTTGCAGATGTCGCCTATCTGGTAGACTATGTCCTTCTGGACAAGCTTCTCGCCCATTCCGATCTTCTCTTCGAAGATCTTCCTTATCATCTCGTGCTCGAGGCTGTCACCTATGCTCTCGTAGTTTTTTATCAGGGTCTGTAGCTCCTTTATCTTCTGCATCTTCATGAAACAGTCCAGTGCCGCCTCCCTGGTGTATTTGAATGACTCGACGGAAATCGAGAGAAGTTCGGAAATGTCTTTTCTTATGGAGGGGATGATTTCAGTTTTCTGTATCGTCAGAAGAATGGCGAGATGGTCTGCGCCGTTTGGCACCGCATCAATTCTCTCTATGATGTCCAGCAGATCCTCCCTTGATTCAGGAAGCAGCGACTGTTCGTACATTTCGCATTCGATTATGCGCCGCATGCCGTCGGCGTCCGATTCCTTGCCGTGCACTTTCCTGGCGAGAACCCCGTAATGTTCGTCAATTCCGGTTTTCATGGAATACTCTACGGCTTCCCTGAAGATTTCAACTGTGTCCACGCAGAGGTTCAGGTAGTTCGTGTATTTCTCAAGCATGACCTTGTTCTTTGTGAAAAGATACATTTCCTCGCCCTTTCCTTTGGATTGCAATATTTAACTGAAAATCCTCATTCCGAGGACAATGAACAATGTGAGCGTCACCAGGGAAATTAAATATGTCCACTGGAGAAGGGAACCCAGTTCCTCGATATTCGTTTTCTGCAGCGAGCTTAGGACGAGGAGTGTCGTGGCCGGAGGCACTGCGGCCTGGA
>JBAZRS010000475.1:0-4715 GCA_041662825.1 Victivallales bacterium
ATGCCGGGAGCGCAGCCGACCGGAATGGACAAGGGGGCTCTGCTCGTGACCACGTGCATAGCGGCGGCGTTCGGTTCGATCCTCATGGGAATACTGGCAAACTATCCCATCGCGTTGGCGCCCGGAATGGGTGAAAATTTCTTCTTCGTGTCGCTGGTGGCGATATGCGCTTCGCCCGCAATCGGTCTCAAGGGGGCGGAGGCCTGGCAGACCGCCCTGGCCGCAGTATTCATTTCCGGAATCATATTCCTGATAATAACTCTCCTGCGAATCAGGAAAATGATAATGGGCATAATAAGTCCCAGCCTTCAGCACGCCATAGCGGGCGGCATAGGAATGTTCATCGCCCTCATCGGACTCAGGAACAGCGGCCTAATCGTGGCAAGCGATGCGGGTCTTTTCATGACAAGCAACTTCCACAGCAAGACGCTCCTCATCTTCGCAGTCGGGTTCCTCGCCACTGCGGTAATGCAGGCTCTCAGGATCAAGGGCAGCATTCTCTGGGGTATTCTCGCCGGAGCCTCGGTCGCCCTCGGAACAGGTCAGATACATTTCCCGTCATCACCGGTCAGCGCACCTCCCGATATTTCCAGCATTTTCATGAAGATGGATTTCCCGAACCTCATTTCCCATCTTCCAGCACTTATCCCGTTCATCCTGATCTTTACCGTAATGGTTGTCTTCGACACAATCGGAACACTTGTCGGGGTCGGGACCCAGGCCGGGCTGATGAAGGACAACCAGCTTCCGAAATGCGAACGCGCATTCGCCGCTGACGCCTGCGGTACAGTATTCGGCGCGCTCTGCGGGCACAGCACTGTGACAAGCTATATTGAAAGCGCGGCAGGTGTTGAACACGGAGGCAGGACCGGGCTGACCGCGATAGTGGCCGGAATCTGCTTTCTTGGGGCGATTTTCTTCTCGCCGTTCATCGGCATGATTGCCGATTATCCCCCTCCTTTCAACCCCATTACGGCCCCGGCGCTTGTCCTTGTAGGGGCGATGATGCTGAAGAATGTTTCAAAAATATCCTGGGACGACCACACCGAATCAATTCCGGCATTCCTCGTCCTGATCGGCATACCTTTCTGCTCGAACATCGGCGACGGCCTCGCCTTCGGCCTGATAAGTTATCCCATAATCAAACTTTTGACCGGAAAACGCCGGGAAATCTCCTGGCTTACATACTTCATCGGTGCTATACTAATCATGTATCTCCTGTTTCTGAGAACAGCGTGAGGGGAAGTTCTAAAGTGCTAGAGTTCTAGAGTGTTGCTTAAAACTTGAAACTTAAAACTAAATCCCGACTGAGGAACAATCGAATTACGAATTACGAATTACGAGTTACGAACTGAACGTTGAAGCCGTTGAAATCGTTAAAACCGTTGAACGCGTTGAAAGATTACTAACGACTAACGACTGACGACTAACGACTGATTACTGATTACCAAGGACATAGGAAAGTGCCACACAAGTTTTTTTTCATATGCTCGATTTCTGCTATTTTAGCGTTTTCATGTCTGGAAAGCCAGGCGCGCGTATATAGCGGACTGGAAGTCTTCCTTTCAAAATACCTGTATCTTGTCAAAGGAAAGAGGGTTGGCCTGGTCACAAACCAGACCGGAGTGAATGCAGACAAAATCTCCACCGTCAACCTCCTGTATAAAAACCCCAACATCCGTCTTGTCGCCCTCTTCGCGCCTGAGCACGGAATAAGGGGCAACGTGAAAGCCGGCGAAACCGTACCCGGCGGGAAAGATCCCTATACCGGCCTTCCCATCCATACCCTCTATGGCGCAAACGGACACAGGCCGACCAGGGAGGCTCTTGCCACAATCGACGTACTGATCTACGACATACAGGATGTCGGAAGCCGCACCTACACCTATATCTGGCATCTCGCCGAATGCATGACAGCGGCGGCCCAGAACGGAAAGACTGTAATTGTCCTTGACAGGCCCAACCCGCTGGGGGCATCCACGGTGGACGGACCTGTAGTAGAACCGGAGCTCCTCTCATTTATCGGGCTGTATCCCGTGCCCAGAGTCTATGGGATGACGGTTGGGGAGCTGGCGCTCTACCTGAACACGGAGGAAAAGATTAAATGCAGTCTTTTTGTAGTGCCGATGATGAACTACCGCAGAGGGCTTATATGGTCGCAGACCGGACTTCCGTGGATTCCGCCTTCACCCAATATTCCAAGCCCGGAATCCGCCTACACCTACGCAGCAACCGGAACCCTCGGCGAAACCGGAGGCATCAACATCGGCATAGGGACCCTCCCTTTCCAGCTTGTTGCGGCGCCGTGGCTTGATGCGAACTCCGCATGCACGGCCCTTAACAGTCTGCGTCTGCCGGGTGTGATGTTCGTGCCTCTGAAATACAGGACTGTGAAGGGTAATGAAGCCAGCGACTACGCGGTCAAGATTGTTGTGACAAATCCGGCCATATTCAGGCCTGCGACAACTGAAATAGCAATACTCTGCCATCTGAAAAAAGCTTATCCACAGCGCTTCAGCTGGATGCCGGACGGAAAAAAAGAGAGGCTTCTGAAGTTCGACAAGGCGATGGGCACCTCGCTGGTCCGCAGGGCTATTGACGCCGGCTGGGATTACAGGACGATCATGCAGACCTGCGACAGGAGTGTCGCATCGCAGAACTTCATGATGAAGCGCGGGAAATACCTGATTTACAAATGAGGAACACAGTCATCGATGGAGCCCTCAGCTCCAGATGTTCTTCAGGAAGAGCCTGCTCCTGAGTATTCTTGAAGTTATGCTCGGAGAGGTTCCGTCGCCTTCGCTGAGTCCGAGCCTTATCGCCTTGACTATCTCACCTGCGCTGCGATATCTGCCGTCAGGATTTTTGTCAAGCATCTTCACCATGACATCCTGCATCCATGAAGGCAGCTGCGGGGCTCTTTTCATGGGCGCCACCGGATTTTTCTTTCTGATGGCCTCCATTACCTGGTATATGCTTTCGCCCTCAAAGGGCATGAATCCCGTAAGCATTTCATAGCTCAGGACACCGATTGAAAATATGTCCGAACGTTCGTCCATCTTCCTGATTTCGTCAAAGCTCTCGGGGGACATATACGAAGGGGAACCGAGTATCTCGTCGTCCATCGTCAGACATGAATCTGAAACATGGGACACCCCGAAATCCGTTATTTTGGCTGTAAGATCATCCGCAATGATGATGTTTTCCGGCTTTATGTCCCTGTGCAGAACCCCGCTTTCATGGACGCATTCAATCCCCTCCGCAATCTGCTCGATTATTGAGATTTTCTGGTTGATGTTGAACATTTTCTTCTCAAGGCATTGTGTAAGCGACATGCCTTTCACATATTCCATGATGATGTAGGGATTCTCGTCCGGCCTGTTGAGGTTGTGTTCGAAAATCTTGACGACATGCTTGTTGTTTATCCTCATCAATATCTCGGCCTCGCGCGCAAACCTTTCCAATTTTTCAGGGGTGTTGTCGCTTTCCCCGCTCCAGCGCAGCACTTTCATGGCATATTGCCTGCCGTCTTTTTCCGCCAGGAGGACGATGCCGGATATGCCGCAGCCCAGCGAACGGATGATCTTGTATTTGGAAGCCAGGTTTCTGAATCTGCCTATGTCCCCGCTTTCAATTTTTTTCTCCCTCTCCTCTATGGCACGGTCCATAAGGGAGAAAAGAAATTTAAAATCAATCGGCTTGGGCAGGTAATAAAAAGCGCCTTCCTTCACTGTGTCGACCGCGTCTGCCAGCTCAGGCATCCCTGTCATAAGTATTATATGCGTGTTGGGATAGTCCTTCCGGCATATGCTCAGCAACTCCTTGCCGGATTTGCCCGGCATGTTCACGTCCACTATCGCCAGATCATACCTGTTTTTCCTGAGCAGAAGTAGCGCCTCTTCGGCCGAAGCGGCCAGATGCACATTGAACTTGGAGGCAAGAATGCGGTTCAGAAGCATCCTGATGGACGATTCATCGTCCACCACCAGGACGTTTATGCGCAGATTGTCTTTTTTCAGTATTTGTGTGTGCGCCACAGCCGTATCACCTGTTGTCAAAATATCTTGGTAAACACCGATTCAGGAAACAGGATAATATTACTCCTGTAACCCTTTTTTCAAAAGTTAAGCCTGATTTACAAAATTATCTCAGCCTACCCTTTTCCGTCCCAGCAGAAGGTGCAGAGTTTCTCCTTCGGAAGTCCGATGGCTTTTGTCAGATCGTCGAGTTTCTGATATTTCAGGGTGGTCAGTCCGAGTTTCTTCCTGATGTTCTCCACCATAGCGGCATGGCGTTTCGAACATGGATCCGCATATTCCTGAAGGTTCCTGCCGTCACCGCCTTCAAGCTCCTTTACCGCCTGGCGTCCGGCAAGATCCAGTTCTGAGCGCGAACGGGAGAAATTCAGGAACTTGCATCCGAAAAGAAGCGGAGGGCAGGCAGGCCTCATGTGGACTTCCTTTGCTCCGGCTCCGAAAAGTCTTTTGACCGTATCCCGGAGCTGAGTTCCACGGACTATCGAGTCCTCGCAGAAAAGAAGTTTTCTGCCTTTAATCATTTCTTTTATCGGAATCAGCTTCATCCTTGCAACAAGATCACGGATGTTCTGGTTCTGTGGCATGAAACTGCGCGGCCAGGTCGGAGTGTATTTTACGAAGGGACGCTCATGCGGAACCATCGCTTCATTTGCGTATCCTATGGCGTGTCCAGTTCCA
>JBAZRS010000476.1:0-1648 GCA_041662825.1 Victivallales bacterium
GGCGGATGGTTTCGGGATTCGGACTGTATACCGCTATTTCGGCCTCAATTTTCCTTTCCGCCAGTTTCTTCTGGACGCGCTCGTCTTTCAGGATGGATATTGAAAACTCTATGAACCTCAGTGAGCCGGCGACGGTAGGGAAGAAATTGTCTCCGGACGGGACTGTCCAGTACGGATGGGCCTTGATGTTCATTTCAGGGCCTTCTTCGTCTTTGACCGTACGGCAGAGTCCGCAATTATCTAAAACTTCGGGTGAGAAATCAAATTTTTTGCAGAGTCTCGCAATTTCACCGTCATAGGTTTCATTTCCCTTGGGGCGCCATGTTACGCCTTCCCTGGAAATAAGCTGTATTTCATCGAGCTCTGGAAAGGCGTCGATGCATTGGAGGACGCGCTCTACGGCGATATCGATCACTAGCGGATGCCTGACGTCAGGTTCCGCAAGTTTCACGCCCGACCATTCCTCCTGCCAGTTTGCAGTGAGGGCGTCCGAGGAATTCAGGGCTGAGGCCCCTTCTCCTGTCCACTCGGGAAGTTTTCCGGCTATGGCGGGAGGCATGGATTCCGGTTCGATGGATACTGAATTGCGGATTCCGCGGGTGTGTGCATGGGACATCATGCGCTTGTATCTGCCGTAAACTGCGTCGAGGAGTGCCTCGTTATCCCTGATATGTTCGAATTCCAGGGGAAACCAATGATCCTTGACCTTCACCTTCCGCCTGCCGATCATGTCTTCTGCAAGATGTTTCCGGTTCAGGTTTCCAAGGCTGAGGTTCAGGTGCTTGATCCCCCTGTACGCGAACGGGAACCATTGCTGGGGCGTGTACATGTGGAAGAGCAGATAGTTGAATTTCTGGCGGGCCACGTTGTCGATGAATCCGGAGAACTCGTTTTCGGTGAAGAAGGACTGGTCCTGGACGAAGTTGAGATGCATCCTGATTCCGCGTCTGGACATCCCCGGGATATGGCGGATATGAATTTCCGGTATTTCCAAGGTCTGCTTTTTATCTGGGAAAAGAATACCCGAGAATTCAAAGACGCAGCCGAGCTTTTCCGCAAGCGTATATATTGCATGGAGAAGGGCGCCGCTGCTTCCCCCGCGTATGTCCGCAGAACTTGAATTTGCGTTGATAGCTATCTCCTGGGGATCGAGGGAATTGTCTTCCGATATAGAGATGGTTATCCTGGTTTCAGGTGCCGGTGAAGATAGGATTTTAACCGGTTCCGCCGTGAGGTGTTTCAGAATGTTGACGAGTTCCTTCTGAGCGTAAATTGTTTCCTTCGCCGCGGAGCCCAAATTAACTACTGCTATCATTTTATTTCCTGCTTTATTAATGATTCAATAAATTCTGAAGTGATGTGGAGGTGGTAATATATGAATACATTCCTGTAAGTCAATAATCCAAAGCCTTCATCGTCTGATGTCGGGGTTTAATCTTCGCATGTCTTTGATTATATCTGTTTGAAATTCCTCTGGATTTATTCTTAGATGAAACTAAATTTCGCGTATCAATTTTATGGAAGACATCGCATGAAAAAACTTTTCATCCTTATTTTAATTGCTGTGGCCGGATTCATCGGTCTGACGTATTTCCGAAACATTCCTGTAAGCCATGACCGGACGGTCAGAACCGAGCCAATCAGTAAC
>JBAZRS010000476.1:1658-4692 GCA_041662825.1 Victivallales bacterium
CAAATTCTTCGTCTGGCACCGAGTCAGCCGGAAACACCGATGCTGAACTTGCTAAAGCATTTAAAGACAGGGCAAGCAGTCTTCAAATACAAGGGCAGGGCACTGTCATCAAGTTACTGTCCGACGACAATGAGGGAGCTAAACATCAGAGGTTTATCATCAAGTTGCGGTCCGGGCAGACTTTGCTGTTTGCGCACAACATTGACATTGCCCCAAGAATCAGTTCCCTGCGAATAGGAGACACGGTCGTCTTCAATGGGGAATATGAGTGGAGTCAACAAGGCGGTGTAATCCATTGGACGCATCATGATCCTCGTGGAAAACATGCGGCCGGATGGCTTAAGCATGCTTCCAAAGTTTACCAATGAGTTCCAGTACAGCAGAGTTAATGTTTATGCGGAGGGGGAAAGCAGTTCGAATCCGGACTTCGGATCGAGGAGGCGTCTGGCGGATGTGCCGGTCAATTCCCAGATGACAATTTCCATGACGTGCCAGACTTTCACACCGCGGCGGACGCAACCCGTGACGGTAGATTTTTTTCTCCCGCAGGCTATGTGCATGTGCAGGACCGGCTTCCCTTTTGCATTCGGGAAGATGGTGCCGACACCCGATATCTCGTGGGCGTCAGCAAGCGTCAGTTCCATGGGGTTTATTTTCCTTGCACGGCTTTTGTCGGGCCCTACAACGAGCCGACTGCCTTTATCGGCTCCGCCCAGGACGACGAGAGCGGCGGCTTTTATCTTCTTTTTTTCCGCGAACGCTTCGATGCATTCATGCAGGATTTCCCCGTCCTCAAGGCGGATTACGAAAATTCTTCCAGGTTTTGCTGCACAGTATTTCATGCGGGAAAATATTACGGCTTGAATGATTTGTCCACCTTAATTATTGGATTGTTTGTGTATTTGCCTCCCGGTGTTATAGTTTTCCACTTTGAATAAATCCAAGCACGGATTTATTCAAAGTGGAAAACTATTATGAGACTTTTACAGAAACCGGCGCCGGGCAATCATTCCCTTTATTTCAGGGGGGATACAGCCTGCTTTGAACTGGAGGTCGAAAATCCCGCGAAGGGGAAGGCTTTCCTGCGGACAAATCTGGGCAATGCGTTCATAAGGCGGAAAGAGATCATCGAAGCCGTTGAGACAAAGCGTCAGAGGAGCGGTCAGGACTGGCATGATGTGCCGATGGAGAAAACCGGCGACAAAACTTATTCCGTCACTCTCGCTCTGCTGGAAGTCGGGCATTTTGAGGCGAAATGTTTCTTCCTCGAAGATGAATCCGCCGAGCCCGCATGGGTGGGGGGTGACAATCTGCACATAAACGTGGAGCCTTCGGACTTCTGCTGCGCAAACAGCATATACTGCGCCTTTGTCAGGCAGTTCGGCGGCAACAAGGGCAAGAAGGAGCTCCTTGGAAGCGAGGTCAATTCCCTCATCAGCAGTCTTGACAGCAAGGGCTATTCCGTGATTCCGCCCTCGGGCACGTTCAGGAGCCTGATACGGGAGCTTGACATAATAATCGACCGGCTCAAGTGCAGGATAATACATCTTCTGCCTGTGAATCCGACCCCGACCGTATTCGCCAGGATGGGGCGTTTCGGAAGCCCGTATGCGGCCCTGGATTTCACGTCGGTCGACCCGTCGCTTGCCGAGTTCGACAGGAAGTCGACACCGCTAGACCAGTTTCTCGAACTTGTTGACGCGGTTCACCGCAGGAATGCGAAGGTCTTCATCGACCTGGCGATAAACCACACCGGATGGGCGTCCAAGATTCACGAGGACCATCCGGAATGGCTGGTAAGGGAGTCTGACGGTAAAATCCACAGTCCGGGCGCCTGGGGGGTGGTCTGGGGGGATCTGACTGAACTAAACCACAACAGGCTCGACCTCTGGAAATATATCGCCGAGGTTTTCATAACATGGTGCAGCAGGGGGGTTGACGGTTTCCGCTGTGATGCCGGTTACATGATTCCCGGTGAGGCGTGGGAGTTCATAATCGCCCGTGTCAGGAATGAATACCCGGATACGATTTTCCTTCTTGAAGGGCTGGGCGGGGATATTGCCGTCACCAGGCAGCTGCTTGACAAGGCCAACATGAACTGTGCGTATTCGGAGCTTTTCCAGAATTTCACCAGGCAGCAGATTGAAGGCTATGTGCCCTTTGCGCAGGATATAAGCTTCTCCGAAGGCCTGATGGTCCATTATGCCGAGACGCACGACAACAGCCGGCTCGCGGCAGTTTCACCTGTCTACGCCCAGATGAGGACGGCCCTTTGCGCCCTCACCTCGAGCAACGGCGCCTTCGGTTTCACAAACGGCGTCGAATGGTTTGCAACCGAAAAGATCGATGTGCATGAGGCCAACGCCCTCAACTGGGGCAACCCGGAAAATCAGATTCCCCACATCCGCAGGCTCAACTCGATCCTTGTCTGCCATCCTTCATTCTTCAACAACTCCTCAATAAAGTTCATTGATTCAGGACATCCCCGCACACTTGCGTTCACAAGGTCGGACGTGAAGGGGGAGAAGAGTCTCCTTGTCTTTGTGAACCTTGACTGCAAGGACGTGTCGAAAATAGTCTGGAGGGCGGAAGATGTCCCGTTTGAATGCAGGTCCCTCCTGGATCTCATAAGCGAGGAGCATTTTGTCCCGACGGAACTGCCGGGGAAGAGGTTTTCCCTTCTGCTTGCGGCGGGACAGGTCCTCTGTCTTACCGCCAACCTGAAGGAGCTCTATTACATTTCCGAAGTCGAGGGCAGGAAGCATGAGAAGCCCGACAAGATAGTGCGGCAGAGCGCACAGGCGGTCGCGTTCGAGGTGCTTTGCCGGAAAAACCGTTCGAACGTGATCGTCGATCTGAAACCGAAGGACCTTGCCCTGAAGCTCCTGGAAGACCCGTATGAATTTGTGTCATCTTTCTACGATCCGCTTGAGGAGACTCCCGTTGTCGTATGGGAATGGCCCACAGACATGAGGCGGATGGTCACGATACCGCCCGGTCATCACATACTGGTGAAATCGCCTTACAGGTTCCG
>JBAZRS010000477.1:0-2874 GCA_041662825.1 Victivallales bacterium
CCAGACGGGGATTTCTCGCCCCTGCTGCAAAACCATGTTGTCTCCGAAGACACGGGGCAGTTTCACATCTGCACACGCAGTACCGACGAAGAGGAAACAGGACATCAGGAAAACTGATGCGCGGAACGGCTGTTTCATATTCAAGGGAAGCTCTAAAAATTGGCATATGGCGCGAGACAGGAGATTATGGAGAGCCGGCAAGGAGCAAACGCCAGGAGCAGCCCCGTTGCGGGCTGTGACTGGATTTGCGACGATGACGGAATCCATAAGAATCTGTCTCCCTTCGGGTTGCGAATCTTTTTGGCTCAAAGAAGAATATTCCTCTCTCAGCGTATCTACTCGATACGCCTCCGTTCGGAAATTCTTTTTGAGCTTTCAAAAATATTCCGCAACGCGCCAAATGCGAATTTTTAGAGATTCCCTTAAGGAATCCCCTTATTTCTGGAACACAAAATCGCCCCAGTTCTTCGGGACCATCCTGAGTTCATAGACTACATCGTTCACAAGTCCGGTCTCCTGGTTGGTCCAGTAGCTGCGCAGACTCGTGCGTGAATCCGCATTGCCATGGGTCGCCCCAAGATCGCCACGATATTTCACACCCGGCTCGGGAGTGAAGCCCAGGGCTGACCAGGGAATGGAAGCTTCCACCACATATCCCTTCTTGTCGGGACGGATAGCCGATTGAACTTTCGCATCCGCCAGCACATCGACGAAATCCATTTCATATTTGGCGACTATCCCGGAGCTGAATATTTTGGGTTTCTTCGTCGCTGAAACAGCGCGGTAAAGCACTGCAGTCGGCTTGCCCTGGAAATTGCCTATCGAGATGCGGAAATCTCCGGCAACGGCCTCCCCGCGCTTCGAGCCGGCTTTGGAATCAGCACCGAACTGGAAGTCGACAGTATCACCGCAGACATACATCTGGGCGGCATCATTCGCCACATTCACCCAGGGCGTATTGTCCGTAACGTCCCAGCCCAGATAAAGATTGTTGTCATCCCATGCGACAAGCGCACGCACTGCGGAATCCGCATTTTTCTGGAAGGAGACCGGCTGTACTCCGGGGAAATCCTTGCCCAGGTTGCCCGAGAATGTCGCGGTTAGCTTCTTGACATCGATCTGCCTGGCTCCGACAGCCACCTGCATCTGGGATTCCAGCTGCGCCCGCGCCAGGGCGATCTCTTCAGGCTTGATCTCCAGCTTGCCGTTTCCGATTTTCTTCACCTTGTCAAAACCTGAGACCAGAAGATTCCAGTATCCGTGTGCGCCGGCCTCCGCGTAAATTTTCCCGTCGGCGCCCTGCACGAGCGAACCGCCGAAATCCTCCCCCCCTCCTCCGCACGGGCACTCCGTCATGTCCGCTCCGGGTATCGCCTTCTCGGGGAAATGAGTCTTCAAAGGATCCCCCTGGAAAAGGTGAGAAAGGAAATATCCGTCCTCGTTCAACAGGTACCATTCACCGCAGTTGCCGTTGATAGCCCAGACAGTTCCCGTTTCAGGAGTCTTGAACGTCCCGATTATGCCGAATGCCCCCCGCATAAGCCCGGGCACCGGAGGCGGCGCAGCATGCGAGCCGTGCACATTGGCAAAAGTGTTGGGATATGTCCAAATCAGTTTCCCCTTCGCCAAATCATAGCAGCTGAAGTCACTCCCGCAGGTGAGCAGGTACTTGTTGTCCTTCGAGGGCAGCATACCGAAGCCCGTGTTTTGAAATTTCTCGCTCCATGCGTACGGCAATTCCTGCATGTGTTCCAAATCCCACTTCGGCGCGCCGCAGGCGGTAAAGCCGGCCGGATTGATGCGGTAAACTTTCGCAAACACCGTCTGTGTCAGTTTCACGTTCCGCGGATCCATTTTCTGCGCCACTCCCGCCTGGTGCTTGGCACTCGCCTCATTCAGGACGCCGCCGTAAATCGTGAAATCCGCCGGATTCATGTTCATGGACCACTGGTTCGCACCCGCAACAGCCACTGTATAAGGCAGGGTCTTCACTTCATCAGGATCCTGTTTCCCGTCCCCGTTCACGTCCGACCAGATTGTCGTCGTCTGATTCGCATGGTTGATTTTCCACTCAGCACGCAATTTGTATTCGCCTTCACCGATGCGTTCAAACACGCGCAACCCTGCAGGCCCGTGATCCACTCCGAAAGCCGTAACCACGGATACGTAAAGTTTGCCGTTGGACGCAGGACAGAAAGCCGCGAAACTGTTCGTCGGAATCCCGTTTCCAAAATCGTTGCGGTCGAAAACTCCGGCGCAGACAGAGCGGCCGGTCTCGGGATTCAATTTCCATTCACAGCCGACTCCCACCATCATGTTGGGATCAAGCGGATTGATCGCGCCGCCCGATGCGCCGTAATGCGTCGGACCGAAGAAGTCCTTGATTAACTTCCCGTCGGCAAGATTCCACACACTTATCCTTTTGGGATGGAAATCCGCCTCCATCACCCAGAGGCGCTTTCCGGCCTGATCTACAGCCACCGATACGGGATTGCGCATCCCGTCGGCCTGCCATTTGCCGAGAAGCTGACGCCCGCCCTGCTTGCCGACGCTTCCCAGAGATTTGCCATCGGCGCCGAAGATCTTCACCTGCTGATCTTTGCCGGCTAATGTCACATAACATTTCCCGTCGGAATCAAACGTGAAATTAGTCGCATCGTCCAGACCGGCGATAAACGGCTTCACCTCACCCGAGGCGGGATTCAAAATCATAATGGCCGAGCTGTCCGATATGAACGCAATCTGCCCGTCATTCATGACGTGAATAGCCTGAGGATGTTTCACCTCCACCATCTTGATTATCCTGCCCGATGAAGCATCGCAAATCGCGATGAAATTGGCATTTCTTTCCAAGATGCACGGTGCAAACGCCTG
>JBAZRS010000477.1:2884-4681 GCA_041662825.1 Victivallales bacterium
TCTCGGATCCCGGAACCAAATCCGTTGACTTGAGAAGCTCATTGAGTTCCCTCATAACCTCGCGATCAAAGCGAGGGCCGCCGGCCCAGGTCCTGAAGGCATCCTCCTGCTTCACCTTGTCCGCGAGGAAATCCTTGAGCCTCTGCGTGGTCCGGGGATCGACCTTCGCGAAAATACGTTTCCCCAGCGGATCTTCCGATGTCAGCTTCTGCACCAGCCCCTTCCAGTCGCTCACATCGCTGACATAAAACGTCTGGTCTGAAAATGTGAGATAAAGCTTGCCGTTCTTCGCATCCATTCCGTTTGCACGGACAGGCAGCAGCTTCTTGTCGGCCTTCTCCACCCACAGATCCTGAACAAGAAAAGACGCGCTCGTGCGGCCTTCCCAATTGTCATAAACCCCGTCCTTCGCGCGCAAACGGGTGATCTTGCGGCAGCTTCCATCCTCAGTCCCGAGACTGAAAAGCGTCTTCCCGTCCACCGCCAGATGCTCCGCACTGTCAATGCCAGTCCCCACACGCCAGAGCATGTTGCCGTCCGGATCGCAGCCCAGGATCGGGCGGCCGCCCTCTGCGAAGCTCCATCCCAGGTATATCCTGTTTCCGTCGCTCACCACCGCATCAGGCAGGCCGTGATCACCGCCCCAGTCCGTCGTGGGTCCGTTATTCCACGGATGGCTTCCGCCCATTCCCGCCCATCCCCTGAATGTAATCTTGAATGCTGGATGCGAAATGGCCTCCCATGTGTATGCCCCGACATCCACAACTTCAGTCGGCGTCTTATAGCGCGGTGTCTTCAGCCCGTCCCACTTCAACTCGTAGTTACCCTTATCATAATAGGCTTCATTAAGGAGCTGGCGCACCACATCGCCCTGCGCATTTTTTATGTTAAGTGATACATATCCGCTGGATGGGACATTAAGGGAGATCGTCTTGAAGCCGGGCAGCTCCTTCTTCTGGATCAAGCCCGCCCAGTCCGAGACTACATAGCCGTCCGCCACTTTCGCAGGAAACTCCCTCTCGTCGGCAAGCCTGATCGCGGGCATAGGCATTTTGCCGCTTTTCTCAAGCACCGCTTCACCCCAGTTCTCATAGGCGCGGAATGTGAACACCCGGTCAGGCACTATGCCCGCACGGAATATGTCCTTGGTGGTGAGACGGCCGCCGGGGCCCGCGGTATAGTTCGGCTCGATAGCCATGCGCATCGTATCGCCCGCAGAGAGGGGCTGCCCGTTGGGAGTCAGAAGCTTCCACGGAATGGAGATTTCCTGCGTGTATCCCTTGCCGTCGGCATCAACTGCAAAAGCCTGCTTCGCGCCTTCATTCAGCGCATTGTCTATGGCGAGCCCCTTGAAATCACGGCCGTACTGTATGCTCAGGACATTGATCTCGTCGCGGTCCCTCCAGCACATCCAGTGCGAAACTTTTTCCTCGGGACTCTTGTAGGCCGTTATGAAACGCACCTGCAGGCAGTCCCCCACAAATCCGTGCCCGCCCTTGCTCGACTGATCATTGTTCAACGGAGTCTGATCCTTGATCTTCGCCAGCAGATAAAGATTCTCCTTGTCGCACATCGCAAAGAAACTTACAGAGAACTCATTCCGGAAACGTTCCACATCATCACACGCAAAGAGGCCTCCAGTCGTATCCCACTCGTTAAATTTCCCGTCCACCGTCACCGCCCCTGGAGCCGGGAGAATATGCAGGACATTGTTTTCTGTCTGTGTCGCGTGAAGAGAACCAGCCTGTAGGAGCAAGAGACAGACAACTGCAAAAATCGAACGACGCATGGATTTAA
>JBAZRS010000478.1:0-4669 GCA_041662825.1 Victivallales bacterium
TCTGCAGGAACAGCTGCTGGTACCAAGAGCGCTGGTTGTTGTTGATGCCGGCGGGGGGGTAGCCGTCATAGTCGAAAGAGTACATTGATGTAATTGTCCCCGCCTGTTTCAGGTTGTTCATGCAGCTTATGCTCCTGGCCGCATCCTTCGCGGTTTTCAGGGCGGGAAGCAGCATTCCCGCAAGGATGGCTATGATCGCTATTACCACGAGAAGCTCAATAAGGGTGAATGAATTTCGAGCTCTCAGATTCTGTCTCTGCCGGATTTTCGGGATTTCCATCATTTTCCATATTCCTTGATTCTGTATATCTTAATTTAAGACCGTTTTCAGTATTTGCTGACCATGAACATATAGTGAGTATATCACAGATTTTTCATCATGTCTATATTCTGTTGGAATAAAGTTTGAATTTTATTCACTGTATCCGTTGAGCCTGCTCATAAAAAGTATGCCGGTTTCGATGAAACCGGCACAAGGTGTTTTCATCCTTTTTAGCTAAAGCTATAGGGTTAAAGCTGATGCATCGCCAGGAAAATCTGATGTTTTTCAGCTTTGGAAATTTGCATTTGACACCATTAGGATATAGTGATATACTCGATTTGGGTTAACAAATTCAAAGCCGTGTTTACAGCAAGGAGTCATGTCAATGGATAAATTCATGTTCGCGGTCTTCCTGGGTGCGTTGATAGTTCCCGCCTTCCTCTCAAAAGCCTCCGCCGCTCCGGAAAAGCCCCCGGTTCCAGTCGCATCAATAGATTTCTGGGACTACTCGAACATCGAATGGGGTGACGGCCGCCCTTATGAGAAGCCAGTCAAGAAGGAGGGCCCCTATCCGCAGGGATTCAAGGCCGACTACAAGGCCGAAATCTCGAAGACCGGCTGGTATGAAGTGGTATTTGTGCAGAGCGGGATGAAGCACGATCTGCTCGTGGACGGCGCATATGCCTGGCGCCGCCGCGACAGCAGCTCATCCGGCAAGGACGGAAAAGCAGGCAACCTCTGGCTGACTGCCGGCACTCATGCGATACGCGTCCAGCGCGTCGGGCTCATGGGATTTCCCCCATGCATCTTCAAGACCCTTGAGATCCGCCCTGCCGACGGGCGCCCCGAGAGTTGTGTAACGGCGGAGAAGACGCTTGTGGACGTTGTCCGCGCAGGGGAGAAGCTTGAAATAAAAGTTACTGGAGGCGGCTCTGGAAATGATGTGACGTACGAACTGGTAAGCACAAATCTGACCGACAAGTCCAAGACCCCTGAAACAGTTGCTGAAGTGTCGTTTTCCAGCTCCTCCTCGCCGAAGACCAAAACCGTTAAGATAAGCTGTCCGGCCGAGGGTGCATTCTCACTCGGGGCGAGAGTTAAAGGCGGGAAAGCCCTTCTCGGAAGTGAATTCCCCATCGGGCCCTATGCGGTGGTGGACGTGAAAGCCGTCAAAGCGGCAAGCGGGAAACTCCAGGCTGTGCATGTCATAGACTGCGTAAGCCAGACTGACAACGGGGCGGCGATCCCAAAAGAAAACTTCTCGGAAGGCAACGGTCCCACACGCGTGGCGAAAAGCGCCGTCGGGAGCTATCGCGAAAGCCACGACTCTACACCCCCTCTGGCACCTGCAAGAAAACTCGGTGACTTCGGTCAGGCAAACTCCTCCGGCTTCTCATACAGACTCGAAGTTCCGGAAGCGAATGTGCCGTATCTTCTCGACATCGAATTCCCCGACGACGCCCGTCGTTCAGTGGCGATCCTCGGATACGGCGGATATGGCGACGGCGGGGGCAAGGGCTATGAGACCGGCGGAATGCAGCCTTTCACAAATACGATGAAACATCACCGTGTCATATTCTGGCCGAGTGCCAAACAGATCTCCGTCGCCCTTTTCAGCACACAGTACATGTGCCGCGCGGCCGCCTCTAAAATCACCGTCAGCCGTTTCGAGGACGGCATGGTGCCCGCGTCAAAACCGGCAAAGCTGGGTGGGCGGCAGTTCGCCTTCTGGTTTGAGGAGGGCGGCAACTGGCGGCATCTGGTCGGAGTCAAAAACGAGGATGTCGCCGACATGTTCATCGGACTTGACCGTCTCGCCAGGTTCTGCCTCTATTTCGGCTGCAACGGATTGTCCCTGCCGGTCGTCGGCTACCAGAACGCCTACTTCAGGACTGATTTTCTCGACGGATACGGGGTTCCTGACTACGACCTCGCCCGTCTGGAGGTCCTCTTCTGTGAAAAATACGGGATGAGTTACATGCCTGAAGTCTTCCCGGCGCAATGGTATCTGAGCCTGGTCGAACTCCCGCGCCGCGCCGAAAAAACGGAGGACATCCGCGCCTTCGACTGTCACGGCGCCGAACGCGGCAGCGGTTCCTGCGCCTCTGATCTTAATGCGTTGCATCCGGTTGTCCAGAAGCTCTGGACCGATGCCCTCGGAGATCTTTCCGACAAACTGCGCGACAGCCCCGCCTTCTCCGGGATTACTGCCCGTGCCGACGAATGGCTTTTCCGCGGAGACTTCAATCTGCCCAGCATCAACTGGGGCTACGGAGACTGGACAATCCGCCAGTTCGAGAAGGATTCCGGAATCAAAGTTCCCCCCTTCGCCAAAGCTGCGGAGGGCGGACCCGGCTCCTCCGATGATCCGCAGCGTTTCGTCCAGCGCTTTGAATTCCTGATGTCCAAAGACATGAAGGACAAGTGGGTGAAATGGCGTTGTGACCGCATCTTCGACTACCATAAACGGCTCCGGGACAGGATCCGCGGCGACCGCGACGATCTCCTTTTCGGAATAGCCGGTGACTTCATCTGTGACAAAAGCTACGGTGTTCCGGACACTCTTACTCAACGCGCCCTGGAATGCGGAGTGGATATTTCCAGACTGAAAACCGAGGATGGCCTCGCGCTCATTCCGGCAGGCCGCTACGGCTACCGCAGTTTGGGCGTCCCTGCACAGAAGACCTATGATGACTTCCTCAGTCCGGAACATGTGGAGGCGGGAATGGGTGTTGTACGCGCATTTGCAAACTATTTCAACTACCAGGAATTCGGCAATGACATTCCGTGGAAGGCTCTTGGATTCACTCCTAATAAGGAAGGCAAGGGCCCATATTATTGCGCCGCATGCCTGGCGTCGGGACGCAACAGTCTGGAGAAATATGCCGTCGTCCTTGCACAGCAGGACACAACCTTCACGCGTGACGGCGGTGACAATGATCCCTTCGGCGATCCCGAGATATGGAATCCGTGGTTCGCAGAATACAAAGCCCTTCCGCAGGTGCCGTTCTTACCGCTTGAAACAGCGAAGGATCCGGTGGCCTCTGGTTCAAGGATCTCCGCAAAGGCCATAAGGACATCGGTTCCGGTTTCTATTTCTACGCCGTCAACCGCGAGCAGTATCCGGTCAGTATCGAGCTGAAGCTCAAAGATGCCGGGACTCTGATCCGCCTCGGCACCGGGGAGGAGCATAAACTGAAGGACGGCGTCCTCTCGCTGGAACTCCAGCCATATGAACTCCGCTCCTTCAAAACCTCCAGAGGCGCTGAGATAGTCTCAGCCAGGACAATAGTCCCCGAAGGTAAATCCGACTCTGCGAAACGCCGCGTCGCATTCGCCCAGGACTGCCATGACAAAATCTCCGGCCCACTCAAGGACGGATTCGCCGCCCGGAACCGGCAGGCTTTCAGAAAACATCTTGACGCCGCCTGGGACTCCGTCTCCAAGGGGCATTTGTGGCGGACACGCACTGCGCTTTCCATGGTTCCGGCTCTTGCCGTATATGAAAGTCTCGCTGATATTCCGGAAGGACAGGAGTTTTCGGAGTTCCCGGGCATGCTCATGGAACGTCAGAACCAGACCCATTGGACTCCTAAGACGCCGATCAGGACCGCCGATAATCTCGTCTCCCCGTTGAACGCCGGACTTGTCGATTCAACCGACATCAATCCTGCCTGGGGCGGCTCGAAAGTGCTGTCGGCAAAGGACGGAATGATTGAAATCGAGCTGGACATACCTGCCGAAGGCATTTACGCCCTCAAGCTTGGGGCGGTCGCCAAAACCCCGGGCGTGACTGTCGCCTCCATCGGCGGGCTCAGCCTTCCCAGCGCCCTGACCACGAAAATGCCCGGGGTGCCGGAGACTTACTCCTTCCCCGCCCTCGAACTCAAGGCCGGAAAGACAAAACTCTCGCTCCGGCGCGACGGCGAATTCGGAATTTATGCAATCCAGCTGATCCCGAAAATAAAGCCCACCACCAACAGGGAATGGCTTGTACTCGGCCCCTTCAAGAGCTTCTACGGTCTTGAAGGCGGCGGACGCTCCAGCTCCGATGAGGCGGTCGCAAAGGGGCTGACCACAAAATATATTCCCGAGGACAAGGTGGACTTGAACGCCGTCTACAAAAACGACTACGGCAAGGAGCTCCGCTGGAAAGGTCAGACAGACTCCAGCATAGGCTTGCTCGATGACTTGGTGATCGGCATGTCCTACCGCAGCGGCTCTCCGTCATATGACATCAACTATGCGGCGACCTTCATCACGTCCGACAGGGACAGGACGGCGCTGGTCTGCATCGGCGCCGACTGGTGGGCCAACGCATGGCTGAACGGGGAGCGCCTCACTAGCAACATCAGCAAGCCCAACTGCGGAGCTGAATTCAACACCACCTGGACTCCCTATGCCTCA
>JBAZRS010000479.1:0-4668 GCA_041662825.1 Victivallales bacterium
ATGTTTTATCTGGTGGCGTGCATTTTAACGGCTTATTATCTTATGCATGCCGGCGGCAGGCCTTCATCAGCAACTGCATCTGTAAAACCGGCCTTTTATCCGGAAACTCCAGCTAAAACAGGCGCATCGGCAAAGACGCTTGCAGAAGACATGGAGAAAAAGCTCATTGCACCGCATGTGTTCACTATGACATCTCTTCCCCTTGCCGAGCGCTAGCTCCGGTATGTTCAAAGCCCTAACTTGTCTTTTTAACATTTGCCGTATGGAATAAATAATTAATGAGTGTATTTTAGTAATTTACAGTTATCTGAGGAACCCCTTAAGCCGTTAATCCTAGGAGACGGGATTCACTATGAAAATAATGGTAATAAACGGGCCGAACATCCAGTTGCTCGGGATCAGGAAGCCCGGGATTTACGGGAATGCGACTCTTTCCGACCTGCAGGAAAGGCTTGAGAAGGTCGCCAGAGAACTTAAGGTGAAGATAAGCTTCTTCCAGAGCAACCATGAAGGGGCTTTGGTTGACGTCATAGGGGCGGCCATTGACAGCGGCATTGACGGCATAATCATAAATCCTGCCGCATACACACACACAAGCATAGCCATACATGATGCACTTGAGTCCGTGGAAATTCCCGCAATTGAAGTGCATATAAGCAATATTCACAGGAGAGAAGAGTTCAGGAGAAAGTCAGTAACCGCTCCGGCCTGTCTGGGACAGATCAGCGGACTGGGGACTGAAGGCTATGAATGGGCCCTCAGGGCAATCACGGATTATTTGAAAAAATCAAACTAACGGGGGTATAATCATGGAAATCGAAAAAATCAAAACGATTGTGGAACTCATGTCGGATCATGATCTTACTGAATTTAAAATTGAATCTGACGATATGCACCTCTGCATCCGCAGGGGAGGGGTTCCTACCCAGCACACGGCTGCAACTGTCACTCCCGCTCCACAGCCGGCGGTGACCCAGGCCGCAGCCCAGGCGACCGTACAGGCCGCAGCCGCCGAAGCGGCCGCCATCGCCGCCGTCGCAGCTGCGAAACGCGAAACCATAGACTCTCCCATAGTCGGCACATTCTACAGGGCCGCGTCTCCGGATGCCGAAGCTTTTGTAAAGGTCGGGTCGAAAGTGAACCCGGACACGGTCGTATGCATAATTGAAGCGATGAAAGTCATGAATGAGATCAAGGCGGAAAAAAGCGGAACAATCGTGGAAATACTTGTTGAAAACGCCCGCCCGATCGAATTTGGACAGCCATTATTCGTAATCGAATAACTTAAAATTGGAAACACAGTCAGGATTCATCACATGTTCAATAAAATTTTAATTGCCAACCGCGGGGAGATTGCGCTTCGTATAATACGCACGTGCAAGGAAATGGGCATAAAAACAGTTGCGGTTTACTCGAAGGCCGACGAGGACAGCCTCCATGTGCATTTTGCAGATGAGTCTGTCTGCATAGGTCCTGCCGCCCCGAAATCGAGTTATCTCCTGATAAAGCACATCATAAGCGCGGCTGAAATATGCGATGTCGATGCGATACATCCGGGATACGGCTTCCTCGGTGAAAATGCGCATTTCGCGGAAATATGCAGGAGCTGCAACATTAAATTCATAGGTCCGAGCCCCGAGCAGATCAAGGCCATGGGTGACAAGGTTGTCGCCCGTGAGACCATGAAAAAAGCCGGTGTCCCCGTGACACCCGGAAGCGACGGGGAGATAACAGATCAGACCCAGGCCAAGAAAATCGCGCAGAAGCTCGGATTTCCCGTGATAATCAAGGCGTCGGCGGGCGGCGGGGGACGCGGAATGAGGGTGGCACACAATGACGCCAGCCTTGTCCAGGGTTTCCATGCGGCCAAGACCGAGGCTGAAAGGGCTTTCGGAAACGGCGGCGTCTATATTGAGAAATTTGTTGACAATCCCCATCATATAGAGTTCCAAGTACTTGCGGATGAACACGGTGAGACGATACATTTGGGCGAACGCGAGTGCAGCATACAGAGAAGACATCAGAAGCTGGTCGAGGAATCCCCGTCCCCCTTCATGACTTCCGACCTCAGGAAAAGAATGGGGATTGCCGCCGTCAAGGCCGCAAAGGCAGTAAAATACTGGAATGCCGGCACCGTTGAATTTCTTGTGGACTCCCACAAGAATTTCTATTTCATGGAGATGAACACCAGAATCCAGGTTGAACATCCCGTGACCGAAGCGGTTACCGGCATAGATATCGTGAAGGAGCAGATCAAGATTGCCGCCGGCGAAAAGCTGAGGATCCGCCAGAAAGACGTCCAGTTCCGGGGCCATGCGATCGAATGCCGTATAAATGCCGAGAACCCCTATAACAACTTTTCCCCGTCTCCCGGCAAGGTAAGCCTTTATTCCCCTTCCGGCGGAATCGGAGTCAGGGTAGACTCCCACGTTTACACGGGATATACAATACCGCCGTTTTATGACAGCATGATCGCAAAACTCATTGTCCATGCCGACAACCGCGAGCTGGCGCTCGCAAGATGCAAACGGGCCCTTGATGAATTCATAATCGAAGGAGTTCACACGACAATCCCCTTCACCCAGTTCATACTCGGTTCGAAAGATTTTGTCGCCGGGAATTATGATACGGGTTATATTGAGAAGGTGATGAAAGCGGGCTATTTCTCCGAAGCGACCGGCAAGCCGTCCGTCAAAGGGGGCACAAAGGGATGAGGGATACCAAGAAAGCTCAGACCAGCAGGATACCCGGAGCACTTAAATCCGACGGGAGCGACATGGGGCTCGTGAAGATCCATGAAAACGTCATCGCGTCTATAGCGCGCAAGGCCGCTTGCAGCGTGAACGGCGTGATAAGGATTGCAGGCAGCCCCCTTGTTGACAACATTGCAGAGATAATCGGAAACCGCAAAATCGGCGACAGGTCAATTGCAATTGAAATAAACGGGGACAAGGTGGCCATCGAGATCAAGCTCAACATCTCATACGGCAGCCATCTCCCTACCGTTGCCGCAAATGTGCAGGCGGCGATAATGCAGGAAGTTGAAAAGATGACGGGCATGACCGTCACAAACGTCAATGTGATTGTTCAGGACCTTGACACGGAAGAAAGGGAGGATGAAATATAAACCATGAAGAAAATCCTTGATTTTGTCCTCAGTTCCGACAGCCAGTCCCTTCTGGATTTCAAATGCGGGTACATTACGGCGACGGTCCTGATTTTCGGCCTTTCAATCCTCTTTCTCGCCTTTCGCTTCTTCCATCGCTATCCCAGACGCATGCGCGGAATTGAAATAAAGGGTCCCAGGGGCTCCATTTTCATAACTTCTGATGCAATTTCGGATCTTGTGAAGTCCATCGGGGAGGAATATGAAATCGTTGAAATATCAAAGGTTCTCCTTCTCGAGGGCAGGACATTTTCATTCATAGAAATCCAGGTGGTTCTCGACAATGACAGGGAGAGCTCGTTTTTGACTCTTGCGGAAGACATTCAGAACAACATCCTGAAGACCCTGAACGACAGGTTCGGCATAGACACCGTAAGGGAGGTCAAGCTGGATTTGAAAAAGATTGAATCCGGTAAACGCAGTTACATAAGATGAGCTCCGGGGACAACAGACTCCGGAAAATAATACTCGCTTCGGAATCACCACGCAGAAAAGAAATCCTGGCGCGCCTCGGAATAAGCTTCTCAGTTCACAAGCCTTTCGTCCATGAAATCAGCGAATATTGCTGTCCCCCCCTGATTCCGGTGATAAACGCCTGCCGCAAGGCCGAAAGCGTCGCAGTGGAATTCCCTTCGCATACCGTGATCGGGGCGGACACGGTGATTGAATTTGAAGGGCGTATCCTCGGCAAGCCTGAAACCGTCTCCGAAGCCGGGAACATGCTGATAGCAATGTCCGGGAAAAAACATATGGCGGTCACATCCGTGTGCATCCGGAAAATCGACGGCGAGATAAACTGCGTCTTCTCCGATTCCACCGAAGTCGAATTCAGGAACTTTTCAGAGGCGACCGTGATGGAATATGTTGGCAGGGTGAACACTCTCGATAAAGCCGGAGCCTATGCCATTCAGGAATACGGGGACATGCTGATCAGCAGAATCAGCGGATCACATGACAACGTGATCGGACTGCCGTCGGAAAAGCTTCTCCTGGCGCTTAGCACCCTGTCGAGTTTTAATTGACCGCAGGGAAGCATTCGAATTACGAATTACGAGGGACGGCTGCTCGAAGCATGATTGCACGATGTTCGGCGGCAGTCGGTGTCAGTCAGTTGTTTTCTGCAGGGTGATTATGAATCTTGCGCCGGGCTTGAAACTGTCGTCGTAAATTATCCCCCCCTTGTGTTTTGCAAGAATCTGCCTGACAATCGGCAGTCCGAGCCCGATACCTGAAGAACGGCTTTTGGAAGTCACAAACGGGTTGAAGAGGGTTTTTCTTATGCTCTCAGGGACTCCCGGGCCGTTGTCCTCGAAATCGATTATCACTCCGGAGCCGGTTTCCTTGACCGCAATGTTGATTTTTACTTCCCCGCTTTCGCTGTCGGCCGCCGATTCAATGGAGTTGGATGCGAGATTCGCAAAAACGATATGGAGAAGTTCAGGGGACGCCTTTATTTTCAGTTCAGACGGGCCTGAGATCTTTTTCCGGGCGCTGTTCGACAA
>JBAZRS010000480.1:0-4665 GCA_041662825.1 Victivallales bacterium
TTGCAAAGACGCTGCTCGTCCGCTGCTTAGGCGAGGTCATGGACATACAGTTCAACAGGATCCAGTTCACGCCGGACCTCATGCCTTCCGACATCACCGGGACAGAGGTCCTCGACGAGGAAATCGTAAGCGGCAGGAGAAGCCTCAGGTTTGTGAAGGGGCCGGTTTTCACCAACATACTTCTGGCGGATGAAATCAACCGGACTCCGCCGAAAACCCAGTCGGCGCTTCTCGAGGCAATGCAGGAACGGCATGTCACCAGCGGCGGCGAGAAGTTCAAGCTTCCGGCCCCGTTTTTCGTGCTGGCGACACAGAATCCCATAGAACAGGAAGGCACATATCCGCTTCCGGAAGCGCAGCTCGACAGGTTCATGTTCCTTGTGAAAATGGATTATCCGGGCAGGGATGAGGAGATACTTATCCTGAGCCAGACGACAGTCAACAGGGAAGTGGAGCTTAAGCATGTGATCAACGGCGAGAGAATAGTCGAGCTGCAGAAAATTGTCAGATCGATCCCTGTAAGCAAGCACGTGCTTGCCTACACTGCGGACATTGTCAGGATGTCCCGGCCTGTCTATCCGGAATCGCCTGAATTCATAAGGCGAAACCTCAATTACGGTGCCGGACCGAGGGCGGGCCAGTATCTTGTCCTCGCCGCAAAAGCCTGGGCTGGGCTTAACGGCCGCATCAACGTATGCTGCGATGACGTGAGGCGCAGCGTCCATTCGGTGCTGACCCACAGGATAGCCTGCAACTTCCACGCCGCCAGCGCGGGCATAGATCAGACGGAAATAATAAACAAGCTCATCAAGGAAGTGCCTGAACCGAACGCGGAGTAGGGCGGTCATTCTTGGCCGCCGCCTTGTCGGGCTGGAAAGTTTACCCGCCAGAGGCGCGGCGCCAAAGGCGACCAAGGCCCGACTTACTTCAGAGGCAAGTTTCAGAAGAGTAATCTGAGTAGCACAGGCATTCCTGCCTGTGATTGATTTTTCGGGGTGTAGTGATGTCCGTTTAATGCGAAGTTCGCGGTCTTTGCAATGTCCTGTTCTTCCCTGAAAACTGACACCAGACACCAGAAGACTGATAAACAAAGATTATTAACATAGTTTATAGCATAGAGAAATAATACATGGCGCAGAATTATCATTTCCTCCCTCCTGAAACGCTTGACGCCCTCAGCAACATTGAAATGGTGTCCAAGTATCTGGTGGAAGGTTCAATAATGGGGCTTCACAGGTCCCCGTACAGGGGATTCTCTGCGGAGTTCGCGGAATACAGGAAATACTGTCCCGGCGACTCCGTGAAGCATGTCGACTGGTTCGCCTACGCGAAGACCGACCGCTACTATGTCAAGCAGTTCGAGAATGAGACCAATTTAAATTCGTATATCATCCTGGACGTCTCGAATTCAATGTCCATGCCGGGAACCAAGAATCACAAGTTCAATTATGCCTGCTACATGGCGGCGGCATTCATGTACCTGATGCAGCGGCAGAGGGATGCCGTGGGGCTTTTCACGTACAACGACATCGTCCGCGAATACTATCCGCCCAGGAATTCCAGGAAGCACATGCTCAATCTCCTTTCCGTCCTCGAGGGCATCTCCCCTTCCGGCCGGACTGATGCGGGGAAGTGTTTTCACGACATTGCCGAACAGATTTCAAAAAGGTCACTGGTCATTATTTTCTCGGATTTCTTCGACATTGACGCCGAGTTTGTCAAAAGCCTGGAGCATTTCCGCTACAAGAAGGCGGAAGTCATACTTTTTCAGGTTCTCGACGATCTTGAACTCACCCTGCCGTACAACGGTTTCATCGAGTTCGAAGACATGGAGACGGGGGAGAGAGTAGAGGTGGAAAGTGAGTTTTCCAGGGATGCGTACGTAAAGGATCTCATGGATTACATAGGCGGTGTGAAGGCCGCCTGCGAGAAGATGAACATAATGTTTGAGACCATAAACACGGCAACCCCCTTTGAAAAATCGCTCCTGGCGTATTTCGCCAAAAGGGAGGAACTCTTTTGAAGAAGTTCGAAAGTGAGGAAATCCGTCGTCGCTGAGAAGCTATGCCGGACACAGTGCGTAAGTTCGAAAATTTTGTTGGAGTTCACAACTTTAGTTGTGTCTTATCTTATTGTTACATGTTTTGAGATTTATAGGTGAATGGGTTGTCCCACTTAGTCCGGTGGGCGGGAATCATGGAAAAAATATTGGAATTTATTTCCTTGGATATTTGAAATTCCGTGTTGGACATTGGGTGTTGAAATTTGAATTTTAAGAAAGGTTCTGATGCAATTCGGTAATTCAATATTCCTCTGGGGGCTGCTGGCCGTGCCTCTTCCTGTAATAATCCACCTGTACTTCAGGCGGAACAGGATACGCATAAGGTTTTCCACCGTCCAGTTCTTCCAGAAAAGGGAGAAGGTCCTTGCGTTCAGGAGAAAGCTCAGGGATATACTGCTGCTCGTATTGAGGACTCTGTCCATACTCTTCCTGGTCCTCGCGCTTTCAATGCCGCTCATAAGAGGTTTTAAATACATATCCGGCGGCAGGACGGATGCCGTAATAATCCTTGACGACACTCTGTCGATGTGCAGGAAGGGCTCGTCCGGCGAGACTGCTTACGGACATGCCAAAAAGAAAGCCCAGGAAATAGCCGGAACGCTGGGCGGAGGCGACTCCGCCGCCCTCATATTGCTTTCGGGGGGGAAAGGTGTCTCATTGACGCGGAATATCCAGAAGGTCGGAGATGCCGTCAGGAACAGCAGCCCCTCCGGCGGAACCGGATCCTATTCGGCCGCTTTAAAGCAGGCCTCCGAATTTCTCGCAACCTCGGAAACCCCTAACCATGAGATATATCTTATTTCGGACTTCCAGGCGAACCAGGCCCCGTCGCAGGCGTATAAGAGTGACGAACTCCGCAATTCCAGAATATACTTTGTCCCGGTTTCAGGGACGCTGGAAAACCTTTCAGTCACACGCGTGTTTACCGGATTCAAGCCGAAAACAGTCAACAAGACTGTCAAAATAGAATTTGATCTGGAAAATTTCGGGAAGGGTGAACGGCAGGCTGAGGTGAGCTTCGAGGTCAACGGGAAACTCCTGGAGACGCGCGACATATCGTTGAAAAGCGGGGCGAAGCTTTCCGGCGAGTTCTCCTATGTCCCGGTTTCCGAGGGGCTGCTTACCGGCACCGTCACCGTGAAGGATGATTTTCTCAGGCTTGACAACATCAGGTATTTTGCCGCTTCAGTCTCAAAGAACATCAGGATTCTCGCCGTCTATGAAGATGAATTCGTAAAGCAGGATCCGTATTTTTACTTCAGGCATGCGCTTGATCCGGACGGCAGCGCCGTCAACGGTGTCAGCATCCTGACTTCGACACTGAAGGAGCTTTCACCGAAAATGCTTTCAGGCACCCACGTAGTCCTGCTTGCGGACATAGGCGCGGTTTCCGGAAAAGCCGCGGCAATGCTTGCGGATTATCTCAGAAAAGGAGGAACTGTCGTCTCGTTTCCAGGCAATAAGACTGGACCGGCAAGTTTTTCCGAATTCTGCGAAATCCTGAAGAAGGAGGGCCTTCAGGCAAATAACATATACGGGGTGAAAACCCCCCTCAGGAAAAACGGGATTGTGTTTTCCGAAGACTTTGCAATAATGAACGACCTGCTCCAGTTGGATTACCTCTCATGGAAAAACATCCAGGAGATGGGGACATCCCCGTCCATGAAGGTTCTTGCGAGAACGGACGGTAGGAATGTCATAGTGGAGCAGAAAGTGGGGAACGGACAATGGATTGCCCTTGCATGTTCCGCGCGCACCGATTACTGCAACTGGCCTGAACTGAAATCTTTCCCGGTGGCGATGGTGCATCTGATTGACCATGCGGCGAACGGAGTTTACGATGTGAGAAACCTGGTTTGCGGGAGCAAACTCGCCCTTTATCCCTATTCCGATTCAGTCACCGTCTCCGGATATTCAGGCACGCGCAAGCTCGCGGCTGTGAAAGGGGCGGCTTTCTTTTTTGAAGACACCCTGGCCCCCGGCATACTCAACATAGAAGGCGCCGACATTAAAGCCGCAGTTTTCAATCCCTGCACTGAGGAGAGCATGCTGGATGTCCTGCCGCGGGAAAAGCTCCAGACGGCAATTGTCGAACACGAAGTGAATGTCCTCGGTTCTGATGCGGCGATCGAGGAGCAGGTCAACTCCAGCAGGAGGGGCAGCGACCTTTCAGGCCTCTTTTTCGTGCTGCTGTTCATGAGCCTTGTCGCCGAATTCCTGATCTCGTATAACCTCCTGGATTATTTCAGGTTCCCCTTCCGCAGGAAAGGAGAAATCATCTGATGCTGTATTTCTCCCCGATAATACCCGTCTGGCTCATGGTCGTCCTTGCAGTCATTGCAGCAGTTGCAATAGCGCTGTCCATGCATTCCGGCACCGGGCATGTGCTGACCGTGAAAAGGAAGAGGATTCTCATCATAATGAGAGCCTCCTCCTTTGTAATCCTTACCGTTATGCTCCTCTCGCCGGTGCTGAACAAGCTTGAGGTGAACAAGAAGAAGTCGAACATTGTCTACCTTATAGACTCCTCCTCGTCAATGGGGGTGAAGGACGAAGGCGGGGACAAGACGAGATTCCAGGCAGCAGTCGCGTTCATGAAAGAG
>JBAZRS010000481.1:0-3171 GCA_041662825.1 Victivallales bacterium
TTCATGGGGATTATTTTCATCCTTATATTCCCTCGATTTTAAGTGCCCCGGCGAAATAAAATCCCTCCAGAAAATTCCGAGACTGTCAAACCATCTTCCGCGAAACCAGTATTCCTGACAGCTTGTTACGGCAGAGTCTGTAGCGATCGTCAAGTCTCCAGATGCCGCATCATTTTCTGAAGCAGGATCTTTTGAACCAAGCTTTAGCACTGAAAGATTTTTACTTTTAGAAAAACAGTTGATGTTTTTCTCCTTTGGAAGCGGATTTTTCACTGTCAGGGCAATGCTGTAATCAAGTTTTGACCGGGTGTTATTTTCAATTTCAATTTCAAAAAATGCTGCCGGAATGCTTGAATCCTTGTCATTCAGCGGGATAAAGGGGTTGAAGGCGGTGATTTTTGCAGTTCCCGGAAATTTCAAATCCCTCATCGTCAGTTCACAGACAGGGAACTCCCCTCGGAATTCAACATCTTTGAAATGAGGCAGGCCTGCCATTGTCTCACGCGACGGACCGAATCCGAATCCCTGATAGTTAAGGCCTGTCTGTCTGCCGCTGAAGGGGGGCTGGAGATCACCCTGGAGGACACGGGCGTCGACCAGTTTCCCGTTTTTTTCCGCTTTGACGGAAAAATGTGAAAACCCGTTCAGGGAATTCTTGTTCGGCCTCTTGAAAATCTCCCAGTCTATCAGCCTCCCGTTTCCCGAAAGGCCAATGCATCCGGATCCTATGCCCCCGAGGGGAAATGAAATCTCCTTTGTCTTCGCCCCTTTGTAGGTAAATCTCTTCGTTGACTGATTATGTTTCATTTCATCGTCCCCCATTTCATTTTTTGACTCAATACTCTTTTTCCTGGGCACGCCAAGCGTCTGCTTGGCTTTTTTCAAGAGCCGAAAAGACGGTCAGCGTTCCAGGCGTCTTCAACCACAGAAAGAGCTGTTCCCATCATGCATTAACTATCTTCCTTACGTCTATCTTTCCGTCAATTACCTTCAGAAATGGTTTGCCTTTCCTGATCCCTGCGGTCCCGAATCCGGAAGCCGTACAGATGAAGGATTTGAAATCACCCTTGATCTTGGGATCGAAATAAAGCGTTTTATCAACGGCGTCATAACGTATTCCGGTTATCCCCTGGATGAGCCCGTAAGAAGACAGGGCCCTGCCGTACCAATGGCCGCATTCATATTCATTGTAGGGATTTCTGATTTTGCCGTCGTATCTGTCCCTGGCGATCTTCACAATATCCAGTCCTTCCTTTACGCAGCCGAGGAACATCAGATGTGAAGCCACCTGGTATTCTATGCCTGTCCAGACTTCATCGCTGTACGGGAACGGGATGGACAGTGAATTTCCCTTCGGCCAGGAGCAGAGCAGAAGGCCGCCTTCATCGTTGAGGGCATAGGTCGGACGCTGTGGATTGACATGTTTTGAAAGATCTTTTTTCAGATTGTGCCTGTACACCGACATAAGATGTTTCTTAATTTTTTTCGCGTCGATGAACTCCCCTGTTCCGCATACCATTGAAATCCAGGCTCCTAACACACCGTCGGAAAGACATCCGGTCCCATATTGGTATTTCGGACCTTCCTTTTCGAGGAGTTTCTTCGCATCCGGCGAATATTTGCTGATGTCCTGCGTCTTCGCCTCGGCCGGATTTGGAGCACGAAGGCCTTTCCACTGGGTCTTCTGTTCAAAATATTCTCCGTTGAAAAGCTGCGACTCCATGTACAGCCTGCCCTTTTCGAGCAGTTTTTCATATTCCGAACAGTTTTCATTCAGAACTCCGCCCATCATAATCGCGGATTTTAACGCCCCGAGATAAAATGATGTGCACATTCCGTCCGCACCCCAGAATTCAATGTCATATGTGTTGTGATGGGGCTCGAGCAATACGCCCTTACGGGCAGGATCCCAGGTCTCAATGCAGTAATCCAGGCTCTTCCTGACCTTAGGCCAGATTTTCTTCAGCCATGCTGTGTCGCCACTGATCCTCCAGTCACGGTGGACTTTCATTATGCCGCCGAGCTGGCCGTCAGATGCCGCATGGAAATCATTGTCGGTCTTTCGTATCGGCAGCCATGCACGGAAATTCTGGTGCCCCCTTCCGTCCTGGCATTCGTTGAATTCAGTGTCGCGAAGGCTTCTTTCAAGTTTTGGAAAGAGATGCGCAACAGCCTGTGCGTAATTCCAGACATGCGTGCATGATCCGTGGCAGCATCCGCTGTCGTCGCAACAGCCCTCCCAAGCCCAGAACCTGCCGTCATACTGACGCATCACGGTCGGGGATTTAAGTATGCTCAGGTTGGCGGCCGCGGCTTCGACAATGTCATGCGGAAGATTCGTGTCATGGAAGCACTTTGAAAACTTTTCCGATTTCTCCCTCAAGGACTCATATTTACCGCTCCAGAAGCTGGCGACATCGTCGATTCCTGCGAATTTCGCAGAATACCACGGGCGGTAGTTGTCTTTTTTCGGATTTGTCTTCTGGATCCCGCAGTCGCATCCTGCCGCACAGGATTCCTTTTTCGGCCCGCCGATAAGGATATTGGAATAAGGAATGTACCATGAGAGCATGAGGCGGATGACTTTCTTTTTGCCGGGCTTGAGCTTGAATGGGACAAAAAGGCTTGCCCCGGGACTCGGCTCACCGTCCTTGATCTCCTCCTTCGCGACGCAGTTTCCGGAGGCGACGTCCTTCCACGCCATTGTGACTGGGTCGAACCATCCGCCTCGGAACCAGGCGGGATTCACTTTCACGGCCGGATCATCGACTTTGGCGCAGAAATATCCTTCGTTCCAGGGTTCCTTTTCAGATCCCTTCTCGTACATCACAAAGCCGTTTTCAGTCTTCCTGACGCCGTGCTTCCCTTCTTTTACGGAATGGAAAACTTTCGCATTGAAGGAATAGACCCCTTCAATTTTTTTCCTGCTCCTGTTCCTGAATGAAAATTCGAGCGCTGCAACAGGGAGACTGCTGTTGTCGGCATCGGGAGGAGTGAACGGGCTCCAGGCTGTAATCTCGACCTTCAGGGGCATTTCCCTGTCTTCAAGATTGAGAACTGCAAAAGGGAATTCAGAAGTGAATTCGGCATCTGAGAATCTCGGAAGACCATAACTTTTGTCCCGTCCGCCGTCTCCCGTCCCCCTGGCTCCGAAAATCTTCCTGCCTGGAA
>JBAZRS010000481.1:3181-4655 GCA_041662825.1 Victivallales bacterium
ACAAGAGAGAGGTTTTTCTTTCCGCCCTTTACGGTTACCGCTGAAAACATGTTGGGTTCATTGAAGACTTCAGGATGGTTCTTCAGTGAGAAATTGGTAAGGGCCCCGCTTCCCTCGAAGCAGATCATCCCGGCGCCTATCCCGCCGAGCGGAAACGCAACCTGCGATAAGTTTTCCCCTTTATAGATCCTTCTGCCGACACCGTCTTTCTTTAAGCTCATAGGCCTCCGTTTATGATTAATTTTCAAATTAAGTCATTTATACCGTGTAACTACACGGTTAAAATACCATAACGGAGGAAACTGTCAAAGCGCAGGAGAGTTTTTTATTATAAGGTAAAGACAATAAGCCAGATAAATCAACTGATCCCCGGCTCGTACGGGGGAGCAGTTAATTTAAGATTAGGCATCTTACTTGTTCTCATAGCATTCAGGCGAAGTGAGCTGCCTGTAGAAATCCGCGTAATGGTCTTTCCTGGCAGAATTCCTCAGGTCAATGGCGACCCGCGGATGCTCGTTCAGGATGCCGGTGATCATGTACGGGATTATATAACCCCACTCTATGTTTTTCTGCAGATCCACGAAAATATCCTGAATGGCCCTGAGGATGGGCTCCAGATGGTATTTCGGATTTTTCAGGCAGGCGATCAGCAGTTCCAGAGGGCAGTTTCCGGCACCGCGGCCGATACCGTTTATAGTGGCGTCACAGAACATGGAACCCGAATGGAGAGCCTGCATCGAATTCGCAAAACCCAGCTGGAGATTGTTATGGGCGTGAAATCCCGTCTTTTTTGTCTTCAGTTCTTTTTTGTACACCGATACCAAATGCTCGATATCCCGGGGATAGAGCGAACCATTGCTGTCAACTACATTCACGGCAGTGACATTCGTCTCATTCTCGATCTTGCGGAGTCCCTCCTCCAGGTCGAATGAATTTACGGTGGAAATCGCCATGATGTTTATGAATGATTCATATCCCTTCTCATTGATATGGTTGGCAAGCGCTACCGCCTTGTTTATATCCTTGAGATAAGTCGCCACCCTTATGAAATGCAGCGGAGATTCCGAAGCGGGCTTAAGATCGTCCTCTTCGACACGGTCAATGTCAACCATCACACCGAGTTTCATGTCAGACTTTGTGTCCCCGACAATATTCCTGACGATTTCATCTTTTGTGAAACGCCAGGGCCCAAATTCCTTGGGCGGGAACAGTTTTTCGGAAGCCCTGTATCCGAGCTCCATATAGTCAACACCGGCTGCGTCAAGCGCCAGGAAAACCTTCCTCACCATATCTTCGGAGAATTTCCATTTATTTATAAGGCCGCCATCCCTTATGGTACAGTCCACAACTTTTATGTCATTCTCAAACATGTTTACGCCTCCTGGATATGTTAGGGTATATAAAAAGCCCCGCCATACGGCGGGGCGACTCAACCTTTTGAACGTTCAGGTCAGTTCTGAGGGAAGTCCTGATA
>JBAZRS010000482.1:0-1279 GCA_041662825.1 Victivallales bacterium
ACGTCTTGCAGCCGGGAAATACGATGTGATCCTCCTCGACCTGACACTGCATGACAGTCACGGGTTCGAGACCTTTTCCACGATGCTGAAGGCGGCACCCGATATCCCAATCGTGGTGATGTCAGGATCCGACGATGAAACGTTGTCGCTGCATGCGGTGCGAGAGGGGGCGCAGGATTACCTCGTCAAGGGGCAGGCTGATGCCAACCTCCTGTCCCGTGCAATCCGTTACGCCATCGAACGCAAGGAGGCTCAGTCGAAGATCAAGACGCTTCAGGGACTGCTGCCCATCTGCGCCTCGTGCAAGAAGATCCGGGACGACACAGGATACTGGAAAAAACTTGAGAACTACATTACCGAACATTCCGAAGCGGTCTTCAGCCACGGCATCTGTCCCGACTGCTTTGAAAAACACTACCCGGACTATGCAAAAAAGATTTCCTGTAAACCGGAAATCAGCGCTTGAGTGGCGCGGTGCCAGTTTTATCAATAAGAAACTTTTGCCATTTAAGTAGGGCGGTCATTCTTGGTCGCCATCTTATCGGGCTGACCCTGTCATCCGACAGGGCAAGAAGCCCGACCTACTCTAAAGGCAAGTTTCAGGAGAGTAATCTGAGTTTTCCCATGCCGGGTGACGTAGCACCTCAATAGTTATGAAGGGAGTCCACAATGTTTTGTGACCGCCATGATGCCGGAAAGCAAATGGGGGCTGCGCTGAAACATTCTGCCGGAAAAGATGTACTGATCCTCGGAATTCCCAGAGGGGGCGTTGAAGTCGGATGCCAGGTGGCTGAAGAACTGTCGGCGGAGTTCTCTATGCTTGTAGTCCGGAAACTGCCCTTTCCAGACAATCCCGAGTCTGGTTTTGGCGCCATTGCCGAGGACGGCTCTGTGTACCTGCATCCCGAAGCGGCATCATGGCTTTCCCCAAAAGATATAGACTTCATTGTGCATGAACAGAAAAAGGAAATTATCCGGAGGATCCGCGTGCTCCGCAGTGGCAGTCCGCTGCCGGACATGAAGGGCCGCCATGTAATTCTGGTGGACGACGGAATAGCCATGGGCTCCACCATGCAGGCCGCAGTGATGTGCTGCCGGAACCTGAAGGCGAAAAAGATAACAGTGGCCGCCCCGGTCGCGTCCCCGAATGCCGTCCGACTCGCCGCCGCATCCGCCGATGAAGTCGTCACCCTCCTGTTGCCGCCCGGATCCACGCTGTCGCCGACTACTACGAGAACTGGTACGACGTGTCCGACGAGGAGGTCATATCGATTTTGAA
>JBAZRS010000482.1:1289-4628 GCA_041662825.1 Victivallales bacterium
CGCTGTTTCGGGAATAAATCCTGTTGCAGATTCTTTCATCAGCTATAATAAACTTTGTCGCGAGCTTTGTCGTGAGCTCAGTCGATTCTCTTCCACCGGATGGCATGATATTCCGACAAAGCTTGCGACAAAGCTCACGACAAGGTTTGGGGATATAATTCAACCCGGCGAATTCATGCATACTTGCTCATGATTGGCTGCGGAGTCTGTCCTCCACGTCGACTATACCCTCGGCGTACATGGGGCGTTGTCGGTCGATGTTGGGTATTCCGTGGAAGAAGCCGGCAACTTCGCCCATGGGGTTGATGATCATTCCGTGTCCGACATGGTAATGTTTTTTTCCGTCGTAGCCGCACATGTTGACTGCGGCGAGGGCGCGCCGGTATTTGATGCAGTCGGTGGCGCCGCTTCCCGGGAAGAAAACCTTTTCCAGGTTCTTAAGATATTTTTCTCGTCCGGCTTCCGAATAAAGCTCTTCGGTTGTCACACGGTCTTCGCGCTTGCCGCCTGCACCGGTCGGCCCCAGCAGTAGTTCCACGCCCTGTTTTGCGAAATACGCATTTATGTCGGTGATCCCGGCATCGGCGCAGATGCTCACGACGCAGCGGACCCCTTTGACTTCAAAAAACTCAAACCGCAATTCAGTCGGCTGATTTTCCTTTCCTGCAACTTTCGGTGCAATTGGCGCGACCGGTTCAAGCGGTCTCTCGACCTCTGTGACGCGGTGCTTGCGCTGGACCACGAATCGACCGTCTGGGAAGACCACATAATGGGAAAGATGTTTTTTTGTTCCGTTCAACTCGGCGAAACCTGCGGCTATGACCACGCCGGTTGCGGCTGAGGTTTTAGCAAGCCTCTCGTAGATCGGGCCTTTCCCGGCTGTTTCGGCAACTGCGATCACTTCGGGAAAACCGCCATATCCGGAAGCGCTGAGCTCGGGGGTGAGCAGGAGATCCGCCCCGTCGTCAGCGGCGCGTTTTGCGAAATCCGCAATCTGCCCCAGATTGCGGTCGAGTTGGCCCGGCAGGCTCGTGGTGGAGCCTATGGCAATATGAATTTTCTTACTCATGAGCCGCCTCCTTTACCGCCTGCTTTTTCAAATCCTCCTGACGGCGGCTGTAGGGTTTCTCGCCCGGCAGGCCGCGGGATCCTATGATCCACGGGAAATCCGGATACCAGCATATGTCCATCGACTCCCAGGGAAAGAACGGGCGGCTCGGTGGAACCGGTCCGGTCATGAAGGGAAGACTGTTGACATCGATCTGGTTGGATTCGAAGACGGGACGCGGCACGGTGCGTCCGTCAATGGATTCGGTCTGCACTCCGAAGGGATCCGGCGTATATGACAGTTCAAACTCCACATCCTTCCGCTGATACAGCAGATTACGGTGTGACATGGCGTAGTAGTCGCGGACGGAGGCGTTCGACATCTGCCGGTGGAATGTTTCCAGGGAGTCGAACTTTGATTTCGCCTCTACCGTCAGCACCATGCCGTTGAGTATCAGCGTCGCCTGTTCGCGGGTGAAGCTGCGTTTCGACCCCTCATAGTTGATCAGGTCGAGTATTTCATAAGAGATGGCAGGTGTCGGGTGTCGGGTGTCAGAGTTTTCGATGTTCGATGTTCGGGCTTCATTCAGGTTTTTGGTTTCAGTTTTCATGCTTGTTCCCTGACACCTGACATCTGACACCTGTTTTTCCAAATCACATTTCACCGTAGAGAACCGCAGAGCGGCCTTGCGCGGCAGGCTGGTCGGGATAAGCGGGTGGATGTGGATGAAGACTTCACCGGTTTCCACGGAGACGGGTACGACTTCTGCGGATTCGCCTGTGGCGCCCTCTCGGACCGGTCCGGTGCCGATGATTGAGCGGGTGATTTTCCCGTACTGTGCCGGGAATATTACCGACAGTCGCATGCTTTCCGCCTCCAGCGGCTTTTCCCTCATGCCCTTCATGTTGGGTGTGGTCAGAAGAAGAGCGGTATTTTTCTTCTGCATGGAGTACCACCAGCTCTGGTTGGAGATGAACTTCTCGCCTTCATAGGCGCCGTCCTCCGACTTCTCCAGGCTTGCAACCGGTGTGCCGGAGTTCATATATTTGAAGAAAACCGTTGCGGCGTCGCGGAAGCTTTTCACCTCGGGCTTGCGCTTGTAGGTGACATAACAGGTGGCGGTCTGTTCGCCGCCGCACAGCGGACCGTTGACTGTGCCGAGAGAGAATTCCTCTTCCATATAAGTCTCGGTGTGGTATGGCGCAGCCATGCCGTCGAAACGGGAAATGTCCTCGCTGCGTCCGCGCAGAGTTGCCGGATACCGGCGTTCTGCAATCAATCGCGCCAGTTTTTCTGGTATATGCAGTTCGGTGTCCAGCATGTCGCAGTATTCGGCGATACTCTGCCACGGGTTGCCGGCGAAATGCATGACCTCGCAGCCGTCGGGTTCGAAACAGCTCTTGAAGGGGTCTCGGCCGACGATATCCCCGAACGCCATCCACAGCAGCACCTGCAGGGAATGGGTGTGACCTGCATAATCGACCGCATAGGCGCGGCACTGCGGCCCGGCCTGCATGAAAGTGGAGGGATGATAGTGGAGGAGTACCTCGGCCCAGATACGCTGCTCTATCTCCAGTGCCAGCTCGCGCACTTCGGGAGTGTGTGAATAGGTGGCAAGCTTTGCGGCGCCGCTCAGGGTGATGGCAGAGTAGGTGGAAGAGTTGAATTCGCTCATCCATGCAGAGCGAGACAGAAGGCGGCGGACTTCCTGCAGATTCCAGATTCCATGATCGAGAGCTTCCGGAATGTTCAGGGCTTCACCGGCGCAGATCATCCCGCAGGTGCCCATCATCGGCATGTTGTCGTTTGCACCGTGGAACTTGTAGTCCGGCTGACGCGATCCGCGTATCATCTTGCAGGTCTCCCGTGCGTGCCATTCCATCACTTCGCGCGCCGCCGGTGTCAGCAGTTTTCCGAAGCGGTGCAGGCAGTGGCTGAATACGTTGGACTGGAAAATATTCCATTCCATGCCGCTGTGCGTGCCAAGGGTTTTATACTCTGCCGCAGGTGCCTTCGGGTACTGCTCGACCATGCGGTTGGCAAGGTCGATGAATTCCTTCGGTCCCGTGTAAATGGCCGGCAGGATCCATACCGGTTCCCGCCATGGCGCATTGAATTGCGGCATTGTTCCCGTACCGTCGGGATTGACGAGTTTGTGCAGATTGCTGCGTGTAGTTGCGAACCATTTGTCGCGCCGTTCATTCTGTTCTTTTTTAATCATCTGTAATCTCTCTTTCTTACTTAGTATCTATGTTTCAGAGCTTGTTATGATTTTTTTAAGCTGCCTCATA
>JBAZRS010000483.1:0-4625 GCA_041662825.1 Victivallales bacterium
CACAAAGCCGCAAAGGAATGAAAATAGGCAAAAGTTTTCGGAAAAGAGTTTGAGAAAGAACCCGTTTTCAAAAGGGTTTGTCTCAACCGAGCAATCAGCGAGGGAGAAAATAAAATTGATGACTTTCTTCGCGCCCTTCGTTTCTTCGAGGTGAAAAAATCTCTGTGGCGCTGTGCCTCTGTGAGAGAAGAATGAGTTTAAAATTTTAACCATGTTGGTGCTGCTAACCAGGTTTCACCGGTTGCCAGAGCCATGGGGCGTAATATTATTGAAAAGGAATATGAAGAATGAAAATTGCACAGTGTTGGGATGACGGTATCGTTGACGACATACATCTTTGTGAAATTATCCGGCGCCATGGCGCAAAGGCCACATTCAACCTCAACTGGGGGCTCCACGGCCAGCAACGGGGCGGAACCTGGAAGTACAAGGGCAAGGAAGTGCACAGACTCGCCAAATCCGAACTTGCCGAAGTTTACTCCGGTTTTCTGATCGGCAATCATTCCCTCACCCATCCAAACCTGCCAAATCTGTCTGCCGACGACGCCCGGCGCGAAATCCGCGAGAACAAGGATGCCCTTGAACAGCATTTCGGACAGGCCGTAAAAGGTTTCGCCTATCCGGGCGGAGCATATAATGAAGCGGTTGGAAAGATCATCGCCGAGGAAGGACATGTCTATGCCCGTACAGTTGAAAACCGCAATCCGTCTTTTCCACCAGAAAATCCCATGGCGTTTCACCCGAACCGCCAATTCAACGCTCTGGATTTCTGGGAGGAATTCGCGAAGGTGAAGGCGGTGGACGGAGTCTTCTATTTCTGGGGGCACAGCTACGAAATCATGACCGAGGACGACTGGCTTGCATTCGACAAGAAAATCGAACGCATCTGCCGGGAATCCTCCGCCGCATGGGTCAATCTGCCCGAGCTGTTTGAGAGCCCACCCGAGGTGTAGTCCTGACGATGAACTTGTTCATGCGGGAATTGTATTTTAACCACAGAGACACAAAGGCACAGAGTCATTTTATACTAAGTTGCAATCTAAGAGCACGGCAACAGAGTGCCGTGGCTACAACAAATCTAGGCTGTAGCCGCGGCACTCTGCTGCCGCGTTCCTTTTCCAATGAATGCAGCTCGGTATTAATGGTGGGATATGAATATGAACAAATGCCTGAAAATATTTAAATAAACTATTCAATATTATAAAAATCCGTGTCTTTGTGTCTCTGTGGTTAATTTAATTATCTCGCTAAATTAAGGAAAGCGTACGACAAATGACATTTTCACAAGGCATCCGCAGCATTATTCCGGTCCCGTCGCGCATCAGGCCAAGGACTGGTCGCTTTATCTTGAAGCCTCAGCTAAAAATCTCTATCTGCGAGAAAGAGCTCTCCCCCATTGCTGAGCGCTTTGCCGAGGATCTTGCAGTGGTCACGAGAAAGGCAGCGTCAGCTATTGTCTCTGACTGCCGGAAGACGGATTCCGCCGAGATATCCCTCCGCATCAACAGGAAACTGGAAGAGGAGGAATATTCTCTCGACATCACTCCGGACGCAATCAGACTGGGGGGTGGTTCAAGCCTCGCTGTCGCGTGGGGACTTTCAACCCTGTTGCAGTCAACTGTCGTACATCACGTCGACCGCTTCATCCCGTGCGCGCATATCGCCGACAAGCCGCGCTTCTCGTATCGCGGGCTGATGGTGGACGTGGCCCGGCATCCGCACTCGCTTCTGACACTCAAGAAACTTGTCACCCTCTGTTCGTTCTATAAAATCAGATACATGCAGCTCCATCTCTCAGATGTCCAGGCATTCACCTTCCCAAGCCGGGCATATCCAAATCTGGCAACACCTCATAATCATCTTAGCATCGACGCATGGCGTGAGCTGGAAGAATATGCAGCTTCCTGCGGCGTGGTCATAATACCTGAACTAGATGTGCCGGGGCACGCCAACAAAGAACTGAAGAATCTCTGCCCCACCGATCCGCGCAGCGGTCACACCGTCATCAATCCTGTCAGCGAGAACACTTTCAAAGTCCTGGATGCACTGGTAGGGGAAATACTCGATGTTTTTCCGAGAACGTCGTTCTTCCACATCGGCGCGGATGAGGTTGACTTCAACGGTTGGGCGCAATGCCGGGACTGCGCCACGTTCCTCAAAAAACACGGGTTGAAAGACATCAGGGAGTGCTATCGGCACTTCATCTCCCGGATGAACGGGATTGTTAGGAGCCACGGCCGCCGGATGATCGTATGGGAGGGCTTCGCCGCGAAAGGCGTCATCCCGATCCCAAAGAATATTATCACACAGTTCTTCGACGTTGAATATCTCCAGCCCGAAGAGGTTGTCTCTCTGGGACATGACATCATCAACTCGAGCTGGGGACCGCTGTATGTAGTGTCTCCTTATGCCTCATGTACCCTGGCGACCGTCCACAAATGGCATCCGGAACTTTTCGGCGGAAACGCCATGAGCAGCGTCCCGGAGGCTCTTGACAACGCGCCAGCATTCGGCACTGTCCGCAGACCTGTTGAATTCTTCCGCGAGGAACTTCCCGGCAGGACTTATCCGTTTGCTAAAGCTGTTCCGTCCGGCGAAAAACTTCTCGGGGCGATGATGTGTTCATGGGAACTGATAGACGCCGATGAGATCCCCTCGCTCCGCCGCCGCCTTCCGGCAATGAGCGACAAGAGCTGGAATCCGTCGCAGGACAGTTCATTCAGCGATTTTCTGCTCAGGCTTGAGACGCAGGATTACCGATTGGACGGACTGCTCCATGACCTGACACTGCGCCACAGGTCTGTATTGCCCGACTTCGGCCCGACCGGTCCTGAATACTTGCCGTTCATAAACGATCTCCTCGTCAGCAAACCGCAAAAATGCGATCAGCCCGTAAAGTTTGCATATCCCCGGAGTGTTTCCCGTATGGGATTTCGGCGGCGGCGCTTCAGCGGAGACTTCTGTGACCTGCATGCGGAGATGAAATCCTCGCCTGACTCCGTGTTTTATTTCGTCCATCGTTTCAGATGTGGAAAGCAAACACGTTTTACAGCACTTCTCGGTTATGACGGCCCAGCCGTGATGTGGGTGAACGGGAAGAAGGTCTTTGCGGATTTCGCAGGTGCGAATCCCGCATTGCGCGACGAGGAGGAAATCCCGTTCGCTGCGAAGGCAGGCGAAAATGAGATCATGGTGGCGTTGCACGCCGACGGAGGCAAAGCCTGGGGAATCTATCTGCGCCTGAAACGGCTTACGCCACGGTAATGGATTTCAGAAGAGTAATACCAAGTTGCAATCAAGTGGCAAGAACATGTCTTGCGACATTAACTACAAACAAATTCTCTTGAATCCGTTCGTAGTTAAGCCCGCAAGGGCTGTTCTTTGTCTTTCATGAATTACTGTCCGATAGAATGCAACGCGGCATTACTTCACGAACGAGGAAATCAGCACGTTTATTTCACGGCCGCTGCTGACTTTGATAACGCCGCTCTTTGTGAGCGTGGCGGAATATTTGTCCCCGTCTTCCCTTACGGCCGTGCTTCCTGCGAGGTTCGCAAGTATCTCAAGCTGTTCGCGGGCGAGAAGCGATATGTTCATGTTTCCGTCAGTTCCTTCAGTCGCGCTGCTGACTGCCGCCACGGCCACGACACCTGTTTTGTTGTTATCATGGATGTCTGTGTATTGTGTGTCGTCTATTATGCCCTGTGTCCTGAGTTTTCCCAAAACAATATCCATCTTGTCTGCTGCTACGCGCACGACGAAGGGAAGCGCCGAGAATGCGGAAACAGTCGACATGTTGTTGCCTACACTTGCGCCTTCGACTCCGTAGAAGAACATGTACAGCCCGGTGTCAAGCTTTTCCGCGAGCTTTTCGTCAGATGCGGCTGCGACCAGTGTCTTTTCAATCCACATGGTTTCGAATGCCGGATCTATTGCGCCATCCGTCCAGCCGTTCCTTATGTCAAGGAAAGTATGCAGGCCGGAAATATCCGTCTGAAGCGGGACTTCCTCGGGTGTGGCAGGCAGGTACGCCGAGAAATCGAAGTAATTGTTCGCCTCAAGGCATCCTTTGCGTGTGGTGACAGTGTGGCTTGCGGTTCCTTTTGCCGTATCCGGGATCTCGGTGAAGAAGAAGTCAAATGTGTGTTCACCCTCGGAGTTGATAAGTGCAGAATAGGAGAATTCACCCTTTGAATTGGTTTTAGTCAGGAGGCTGGTGAGGCCGGTAATCGGGTTTCTCACCTTAACCACCATGTTCGGGATTCCGGCTTCATCCCCGTCAACAACTTTCCCCTTCAATGCCGCGGTGAACGGGACTGCAAGATCATTCGGCGGAACCTGCGTGAGTACAATGTCGGTCACTGAATAGCATTTCACAGTAAGCGTCACATTTGAGTATGCAGTAGTCCCGTAAAGCAGGAAATACCATGTGCCCGAGGCGGGATTGCTGACGGTCAGGATTTCACTGCCGGCGTTTTCCACCCCTCTTGCCGAGTACGATGATTTCGTCGGGAAGTTTGCGAATTTCGCAAAGAGGTCGCAGTCGTTGGTTCCGGACGGAGCTGGCGTTCCGCTGAGCGTCGCCACAAGCCTGGTCATGCCGGCGGGGACATCGAAGTAGAAGT
>JBAZRS010000484.1:0-4612 GCA_041662825.1 Victivallales bacterium
CACTAAACTTTGTCGCGAGCTTTGTCCTGAGCTTTGTCGGAGATGAATGCAAAAGGGGAAAGAGAATCGACGAAGTTAGCGACAAAGATTGATACTATGGATTATAGATCCGGGGGATAATCAGCTCGCGTTAACTTGAAGGCCCTGAGAGCTCCAGATATGCAATAAGATTAAGATGAAGAATTTCTGAAAACCTGAATTGTTTTCAATCATGAAATCTTTGCTTGAGTCCACTAAACTTTGTCGCGAGCTTTGTCCTGAGCTTTGTCGGAGAAGAATGCAAAATGGGAAATGGAATCGACGAAGTTCGCGACAAAGCTCACGACAAAGTTTGATACTATAGATCCGGCGGATAATCGCTTGCAGAAACGTACCTGAAGGATTCTCTGGAGAAGTCAAACGGTTTTCAGGGTGGCGTCTCCAGGCAGATAAAGAGGATGCGCCGGATATCCTTCCTTGGTCTTTCCCAGACAGTGCAGTGTTTTTCCATGGGCTGAAAGAAGGGCGATCACCGCATCCGATCTGCCCATGTGTTTGCCGTGACCTCCCCAGCATGCTACAATGAGCGAACACTTTTTCGCCGTCTCTACCAGCCACTTGTCGTTCTCCGGTCCGGCAGGGTCTTCCTCCATCTTCATTATCTTCGGGTCTGTAGCCCTGAACGCGAATATGTTCAGCATGTGAAAGCAGTTGAATTCATGGGTCACGCAGAATCCCTTTATCCGTCTCAGGGTGGGGTCAAGCTGCTGTTCATCCGCAGTTGACGGATTAAGGCCAATCCACATGCAGGCCTTCTCCGGCATCAGTTCGTCCCAGCGGTGTTTCAGGACATACCTGTATTTCCGGTCCTTGGAAAATATGCAGTCATTGAACATTGTCAGGAATCTTCCTTTTGGCTCACAAATGGGACTTTTGGATTATTGAGCGGGTAATATAGCAAGGCAAGATGAAAGGACAAAGGGGATGCCCATGAAATCAGGAATGAATGCCACTAAGTTAAGGCTTCTTTGTTGGAGTTCACAGCTTTAGCGTGCTCTTATTTTTGAGCCTTAACTTAGTGGAATTCAAATCAGGAATAGTATACTTGCAGATGCTGCCAATGACACACAGCCCGCCAACCCCTGTCTTCGACGACCATCAGGTATTGAAGTATCCAAATAAAATTAAAAAATGGATTAATAACGGATGTATTACTAATCGTCTTATAATTGTTTAGACCCCACCGACCAACGGGATAAACCCGTTGGGATCTCTATTCTATTTCGAGATGATTAGTATATTCTGGACAACGTATCACAAATTAAGATTTTCTAACTTTAATCCTACATCATTGCTGTCCTAAATAAACTCCAAATTTAAATATGGGACGGATTTCTCCGTCTGAACACATTCTTCAACCATAGATTTTTCAAAACCAGGTCCCCTATGTCCTGTTTGCAGCCAAGATGCTGTCCAAAAGCGGGAGTTCCGGCTGTTCATACTCCACACTGCTGATGGTGTTTTCAGTGCGGTTCCGGTATGTGGTATGCGAGTCGCTGAAGGCGTTCCTGATCGCGGGCGTATCCTGTGTCGGAATAATGGCGCTGACCGCAATTTATGTCGTCAGTCCGTTAGACTTCATACCTGACGTAATTCCAGTACTGGGGCAGGTGGATGATGCAGTTGCGGTCATACTGGCGCTGCTGTCAGTGCCAGCCGCAACAGTCGGCTGGATAGGACGGACGATATACGTCTGTGTGGAAGCGTTGAACGTAAGGAAAAGACTGGATGAGTAATGAAGGCGGGGGCCTTCTTTTTAGGTATGGTCAGGAAAGTGAACTTCGCCGCTGACTTGCGGCGAGTCTTCGAGCCGTAGGCTGGTCATCATTGTCCTCGCAGACCTTCTACTTTCCGAAGTTTTCAGATGGGGGTTCCATTTCTACGTTTGATGACACCGGAGACCCAAAACATGGGTCTCCTCGTTTATCCCATGTGAATCGCTGTATGCGGACCTCGCGATTCCATCCCGCCCCCGGATACTTTGCAGTATGATAGACGATCCAATCCTCGGTTCCGTCTGGCGATTGCGTGAAGGACGCATGCCCCGGGCTGATTACATCTGCAGTACCGGCGAAGACAGTTTTTTTCTTTTTCCTCCAGTTCTCAGGGTCTAAAGGATTTTCGCCGACAAGGCCAACTGTCCAAGGCAGTAATGATCCGTCCAACTGCCACTTGCGGAGCTTTAAGAATGGTATCATTTCTCTGGCCGCCATGACCTTGGAGTCAATGGAAGTGAAATAATCCCTAATCAGTTTTATGGAAGACAGCCAGGCCTCCAGCAGATGTCTCCTTATACATATTGCGCATATCCAGTCCTGTCTGATACATCGTGGCTACGACTTCATCAAATGAAATTCTATGGGCTCCGTCTGAAAGTAGTGCATATTCGGCGCAATCAAGAGCCCTCATTGCGGCAAAGGCATTTCTCTCGATACATGGAATCTGAACAAGACCATGGACAGGGTCGCATGTCAGTCCAAGGTGGTGCTCAAGCCCCATTTCCGCGGCATATTCTATCTGGGAGGAAGAGCCTCCAAGAAGCCAGGCCGCCCCGGCAGCCGCCATTGCGCAGGCTGTTCCTATTTCACCTTGACATCCGACTTCTGCACCAGAGATTGACGCATTCTTCTTCACTATGTTTCCAACAAGACCGGCAGTTGCAAGGGCACGTAGGATTTGCTGGGTGTCGGATGCAATAAGTTCTGACACATAACGCAGTACTGCCGGAACCACGCCTGCGGAACCGCAGGTTGGAGCGGTAACGATATAAGAGCCAGAGGCGTTCTCTTCCGCGACGGCCAGAGCATAGGCGGAAATTCTTGCAGTTGGGGATAGGAGCTTCTCATGGTGTTTTATTTTGTCAAGATATGAGTTGGCACGACGCTTCAGCCTGAGAATACCCGGCAGAGTTCCCTCAGCTGATAGCCCCCTTTCCATGGATGCCTGCATAGACTTCCAGACGTCAGAGAGATGCTTCCACATTAAATCACCTTCTCTTTCATCTGCCAACTGCCAGAAATCCTTGCAGGTGTCGTTGCTCCACGCAAGAATCTCCTTCATTGAGTTCTGAGGATAAGTTTCAACAGGAGTTCCCAATTCGGATTCTCCATCATAAAGTTCCCCGCCTCCAATGCTGAAAACCGTCCAGCTCGCAGTTTTTTTAGCTTCCGAATCAAAAGATTCAAGGTAAAGACCGTTTGGATGAAAAGGAAGAGGCTGGATATCCCATGTAAAGGTTACAGCCTTAGGTGCGAGTGCCTCAGAGACAGCTTTGTCGGATAAATGTCCCTTTCCTGTTGCTGCGAGACTGCCATGGAAATGGACTGCGTATCTAGCGGCTTCCGGATGCTTTGCTCTGAAAATATCAGCTGCCAACCTGGGGCCCATTGTATGGCTGCTTGACGGTCCCATGCCAATCCGATAAAGATTGATAAGACTATGCATTGTGAATTTGTTCCAGTTGGATTATTTTGGAATCCGGTAAAGGTTAAGGCATTCATGTAAAAGTTTTTTTACGGCAGAAGGCTTATTAAGATCCAGCCCGAGCGTCCTTGCAAGCGTTATCCTGTTCGAATGGGCGAAAAAAACAAGAGCCGTGATGCTATAGAGATAGGATTTAAAGCTGACATCAGAAGGAAATATGCCTTTATCGCATCCTTTCTTGTAAACAGACTGAATATGCTCAAAAGACGGACGAGACATGCACGGCAAGACTTCGGCATTCTTTCCGCCGTCGAGATTTTCAAATATCAGGAGACGCCAGAATTCAGGGTGCTCCGTTAGAAAATCCAGATAGACATCAACCAGCGCATGGCTAAGGCTTTCCGGTCTGTCAATAGGAAAGGAGAGCAATCTCCCCTCTGCCTCGATAATTCCTGAAAACACCTTGAGCAGGACTTTCTTATAAAGCCCTGATTTTCCTCCGAAATAGGCGTAGAGCCTTTCCTTGTTTATGCCGGCCCTCTTTGCTATGACATCAACACGTGCGCCGTTGAATCCATTCCTGGAAAACTCCTTTATCGCCGCTTTCAGTATTCTTTCACGGGTTCTGTCGCTTTTTTTCATTTTTCCCTGCCTGGTATTATTCAAATCATTTCTATTCCTAAGACAGCCACCGGTGCAGATTCTCCAGGACGAAATCATCATCCACCAAATGCGGATAAGCCTTTATCACTCTTCCAATTTCCTCCTTTTGCCCGGGAGAAAGCTGTTCATCAGGATTCAGGCAATGCGGTGTCCGCATAAGGCCCTGCCTGAATAGCACTTCATGAATTCCGGGAATACATCCGTGGAATCCGTTGGCCGCATCAAAAATGGCGGCATTAATGTCAGTGACCTCAGCCCCAATTGTCAGCATCCGGCTTGGCACGGATTCCATATCGCGCACTCTCTTTATGTCTTCGAGCAGCTCAACCGCTTTCCGGGTCCAAACGCCCCAGTGTCCGAGGAGACCTCCGCGGATCTTCATGTGTTTTTCGCCGGAGAAGGTTGAGACGTGAAATTCAGTAAGGAGATCCGTCACTATACTGTCGTCATTGCCGGTATACAGGAGGATTTCATTTTCTCTTCCAGC
>JBAZRS010000485.1:0-4606 GCA_041662825.1 Victivallales bacterium
AGGGTTGCTTGAGCCTAAAAGTCCCGTCAAGATGTCGATATTGAGAATTTCCCGGGATGATGCGGCCGAGAAAATCCTTTTGAAAATGCTTGCCGATATCGAACCTGAAATAATGAATGTCAGCAATGACCCTGTTCTTGTTCCCGTTTGTGGCAGGGGGAAAATTCTGGAACTTATGCCTAATGACGAGATAAGCAGGGAGAGCATAAGGGAAAAAATTGAATTGATTTCCGGTGGAGGTGCTGACGGGGAAAAGGGGCTGAAGTCCGGAACCGCCCTGCTTTTATCGGTGAACTGGGACGCTTTTGCAGGCGGTAAGCCGGTGATTGACGAAGAACTTCCGGCGCTCAGGGATTACAGCGATAAATTTAGTCTTGATGATGTTTTTCCGACTGAAAATCCGCCTTCGCCTGACTTGGTCTCGGCAGCGGCAACTGTAGACAAAGGGCAAGCTCCTGTGGCGAAGACTCCGTTCAGCATGAAAATAATAAACCTGATTCTGATTTCTATCATCGCCGCGCTGGTGCTGCTTTTCTTTGCAGTGGTACTGAGGTCGAGGAGATAGTCTTGAGTATGCCAGTTTCGATGAAACTGGTTCGGGAAGGAAAGAGGGCGGTTTCGGCGAAACTGCCATACTAAATGAAAATATCACAAATAATAATTTTACTGCTTATGCTTTCTTCCAATATCCTCTGCGGATATCCGGTTGACAAAGTCGATGCGGCATACTGGAAGAAGATCCAGTTTCCGCCCGATAAGAAAGTTGCGGGCTCGATGGTGATTGATTTCTTTCTTCCGTCCGGCTGCAACGGATATCTTGTCTGCAACGGTAACGGGGAACTCATTGAATCGTCAGTTCTCCAGAAAGAGGGGAATCGTCTGAAGGTGTTTTTCAACACGCAGGACGGGGACGGACTTCTCCTTGGATTCCTTAAGGAGAAGAATATTCCGGACAATGAGCTTGTGAATGAATCCGGCCTTCTTCGCACTGTTAAAAAAGCCAAGGAGCCGATCGGTGACGTGACTTCACCGGAGGCCTTCAACGAACTGTGGGAAAAAGCCGTTTTGCAGGGACTCATGTTCGAGGAGAGGGTTTTTTCCGGATATAATCCTTTCGGCGACAACAAGAATTCGCTTCATATGTACAGCGGGTATCTGAAAATCGTAAAAAGCGGAAGCTACAGGTTTTACACGGCATCCACCGACGCCTCCTTCATTCTGATTGATGACAAACCGGCGGTGTCCTGGCCGGGCAAGCATGACCAGGGAAAAGGCGCCAACAATGAAATATGGGGCGATGTCTTTCTTGAAGAGGGTGTTCACGGATTCAGGTATCTGCATGCAAACTGCGGGGACAAACTAATTGCGGTTGCGGCAATGCTGATGCCGGGCGAAAGCAAGAACGGAGTGATTCCCGGAAGCGCTTTTACGGAATGTTTTACGGCGAATCTGGGGGCGATGGAGAGTCCGGAGGGAAATCCTGTCCCCGAGTTTTCATGGAACAACCGGCAGATGGTCAATTTCGACAAGGACTGCATGCATGAGGTTGAATTTACTGCTACGGTCCCTGCGGCGATGAAATACAAGAATATAAAATGGGATTTCGGTGATGGCACGCCCGGCGAAGGCGCCAAACAGTCCCATATTTACTTCAAGAGGAGTCCGTATCTTGTAACGATGACCGTGGAGCTTCCGGACGGCAAACAGTTGAAAGTCGGACAGGACATCCTTGTCGATTTCCTTTTCGGCCAGAGCGAGAATGACGACAACATGACCAATGAGATTGTTAAAAAGGCAGTGCTCCAGGAAGCTTCATGCGGCATACAGGCCGAAGGCTATAATGCGATAATGAACGCCCTTCTTTTCTATAAGAAAAAAAAGGAGGGTGAGCAGTTCTATCTGAAATCGTCCCTCATTAAAAAGAATGTGTCTCCGGAACTCCTCTTTGAATTCCTGGATAAGCTGGTTGCGCCCTGCATGACGGAGGCTGAAAAATACTCGGAAGCGCTGAACGCATGGGAATTGTTTGCCGGCAAGACGGACAATGCGACCCTTCTGGCAAAGGCCAAATTGAGAAAGGCCGAACTCCTAATCGGGCCGCTGGGGGAGCCTCTCAAGGGAATCGAGATTTTGAACGGCCTTAAAAAGACCCCCCTGCCGGATCCGGGAAAAAAGGCGCTGCTCATAGAGGAGGGGAATGCGCTCCTGCTTACGGAGGGGATTAACGAAGCCTTTCGCGTATTCAATTCCCTCGAACCCAAAAACGCGAAACCTAAGGACGGAAGGGAGAAGCTGGAATTTGAAAATGCACTGAACTCAAAACTTTTCCTGATCGAGAACCTGATTTCATCCGGCAAATATCAGGAGGCTCTGGACTTGATAGGGGTTCTCCAGTGGGACAGGCCTTCCACGAGGCTTTACGCACCGCTTGTCCTTTTGAAGGGCAGAGTTCTGTCCAAGCTTGGAAGAACCGTGTTTGCGGGTGTAACTTTAGAGAATGGCCTGCTGCTTGACAGGGATGACGACACCGATGCGAAGATCCGGATCGAGCTGGCTGGGATTTATGCGATGAGGAAGGAATATTTGAATGCGAAAAAACAGATATCGGTGATCAAGAAGAGAAATCCCGGCTCACTTGAGGAAATAGCGGCTGACAAACTCCTTGAGATAATAAACAGGAAAATAAGTGAAGGTGCGGAATGAAAAACTTTATGCTGATTCTGATTCTGCTTTCAATGTCGCTCGTGGAACTGTCTGCCGATGAGGATGATTTCCTGAAACCTGTCGGCAAGCCGCCGAAGGCAAAGGCCGACCGGAGGCAGGCAGGAGAGGCGCTTCCGCCGCTGCCGCTGCCTGCAACCCCGCTGAGGCGCTCGGAGAAGAAAAGTCAGCCGAGTCCTGCCACCCTCATAGGGAAAGTGGTATGGGGCGGGTATCTGGATTACACGTGGGAGGATGGTCAGGTTTCCCGGGTTTTCGACTGGAACATGGTGCCGGCCGACTGCCAGCAGATTCTTTCAAGGGCGAGAGAGAACATGGGGATGGAATACAAGGTTGAAACTGTCAATCTTTCAAGCTTCGACTACAGTCCGGCGCAGATACCGGTGCTGTTTTTCTCTGGCGGGCGCTCGCTCAACTTCAAGGATGAAGAACGCGAGAAACTCAGGAAATACATGCTTGCCGGTGGAATGCTCTGGTTCGATTCCGTTGTGGGGTCCCCGTATTTCTACAAGTCGGCGCTGAAGGAACTGACGCTTATCATGCCGGAGTCCCCTGTACGGAGGCTGCCTCTGGACCATCCGGTGTTCCGCATGCTAAAAGACACGCCCAAGGTGAACCTCAAAACCAAGAAAGACGCAGAACCCGTTCTTGAGGGCGTATATATAGGTTCAAGGCTGGCCGCAGTCGTATCTCCTTACGGGCTTGGCGTTGGCTGGGATAGGACGGCGCCTGAACTCGTTTCAAGCGCTGATTACTATGAGCCGGGCTCCTCGGACATCATGGGATTGAATCTTCTGGCATATGCCGTGGGATGGTTCCAGGTGGGGAAGTCGCATTCAAGGATCGAAGTGTACAGCCAGAATGACCTGGTGAACGATTCCGACGCGGTGGTTTTCACCCAGATCAGGACCGACGGGGTATGGAACACCGAACCCGGGGCGGGAGGCAGCCTCATGCGGTTTATAAACCGCAACCTGAACATCAAGACAAACTATATAAGCAAGGCCGTGGTGCTGGGCAAGGATAATGTCGATTCCTGTCCGTTCCTCTTTCTGACGGAAATCACGGACTGCAGTTTTTCCGATTCGGAAAAGAATGCGCTGAAGGAGTACATCGGGCGCGGCGGATATCTGCTGGCCAGCAACTCGCTCGGGCTTTCCGGGTTTGACAGGACGTTCCGGAGCCAGATCGCCGCCATTTTCCCAGGCGCCAAATTTGAAAGGATTCCGCTGGACAGCCCCGTGTTCCAGAAGGGACCGTTCAAGATTGAGACAGTGGAATATTCGCCTGAGACAAAATCCAAATTCCCCAATCTCAACACCGCATACCTGGAAGGCGTTAAGATAGACGGGGAATACAGGATAATTTACAGCCCCGTCGACATTGCCGCGGGATGGCAGGGCGACAAGCATCCGCTGAGCTGCATGTATATGCCCGATGACGCATTGAAACTCGGCGCGAACCTGGTTTCATTTTTCATGACGCACTAGATTTGCTTGTGCCCAAGCAAATCTTTAAATAATCACAAAAAAGGAATTATGGACATGACTCAACAGATTGACGCTGAACAGATGGTTTCTGAAATAAAAAAACTGTCCGAATCGTTCCACGACATAAAAAAGGAAATCGCAAAAGTAATCGTTGGCCAGGACGAGGTGATCAACCAAGTCCTGATTTCAATCCTTTCAGGCGGGCACTGCCTCATTCTCGGCGTTCCCGGACTTGCAAAGACGCTGCTCGTCCGCTGCTTAGGCGAGGTCATGGACATACAGTTCAACAGGATCCAGTTCACGCCGGACCTCATGCCTTCCGACATCACCGGGACAGAGGTCCTCGACGAGGAAATCGGAAGCGGCAGGAGAAGCCTCAGGTTTGTGAAGGGGCC
>JBAZRS010000486.1:0-4595 GCA_041662825.1 Victivallales bacterium
CAGGCCCTTGTGTCGAAGGATCTTCGGCTTTCCGGGATTTTCCGCGAAGTCAAGACGGTGCGCTTTGATGAGAATTCGGAAAAACCCGGTTTCGGCTATACTCTGAGAATGTCAATCACCGACTGCGCCTGGAACAGATATATTACGACATACGGCCTTGCATACCCCGGAGCTTTCCTCTGGATGGTCGGGTTTCCGGTTTCATACGGAAGCGTTTCCATGGAAATCGAGGCGCAGCTTGTCGAGGTGGGCACAAAAACTGTAATAGCAAAAGGCAGGTTCAAAGCTGAAACATCCTGCACCGAATATATTTATGATCAGGTTGACTACATGCCGCCCAGGGCGGAATCCAAGCTTACGGAAATTTTCCCTCAGATAAGCGCCCAGTTGAGAACCTTCATCGTAAGCAGCATTCGGAAGGACTGACTTTGTGCCTTTCAAAATTTTTCCGTAAGCGGAAAAATTAATATTCATCTTTGTAATTTTTTCAGCCATTAAAAAATTTGCTGCCAGCGTGCGATTTGGAAAGAAGGCGTGAGGGAAGAATTGGAGCCAGCTCTCGGATTTGAACCGAGGACCGACGGTTTACAAAACCGTTGCTCTGCCACTGAGCTAAGCTGGCCTATGTATTCAATATCAACAACTTGCGATCTATTTTTACCTAAATACTGCTACCAACTTGCTACTATACGGTTTACGGTGTAGTGTAGAAGCAGGACATAAATAACTGACGAATTCCTATAATACATGCCCCATTTATGATTTACAAGAGAAAAAATTCAAAATTCTGGTATGTCCTGCAACCGATAAAAAATGAAAAGGGGCAATGGACCAAGCGCTGGATAAGCACCGGCACCGAGAATATTGAAAAAGCGAAGGAATTCGAATATTCACTTCTCAACGGCGTTAAGGACGTGATCAGGAAATTAGCCGAGAAAAAGCGGGTTGAGAAATTCATCAAGGCTGTGGCGGAACAGGTCACAGGGCAGGTGATTTCCGAATCCGGGATTCCCGTGGATAAAGTCTGGAACATATATATGAAGACTCCCGGCCAGAAGAACAGGGCTGAAAGAACAATTGATTCAAAGAAGATTATCTGGAACAGATTCAAGTCCTGGTTAGATAAAAAGCATTCGGAATGCGGCAGGATTAACGACATAAGCCGTGAAATAGCCTGTGAATACATGATGAGCGAGGTTAGGGGAAAGTCCTCAATAACCTACAACAATACCAGATTTTCCCTGTCGAGCATATGGAAAGAGCTGTTGATCTGCGCAGATATCAAGGAGAACATATGGAAATTTGTTCCCGCCCCGAAATGCCTGGAGAAAAATTAAGATCAATGTTTATAAGATAATCGCGTATTTGAATGATGTTAACACATAATAACTTTAAAAGAGAGGGATTTACAATGGCAGTTAAAAAGAAAGCAAGCAATGCGGAAATTCTGAAACAGGTGTTATATGAAATGCTCACATTGGCGCATTCGATTGAATTCCTGACAAAGAACAGATGGATCAAAGGGCAGAGCCTCATTGACTCCAGCGAAGTGATAAAGACAGCATCGGTGATCAAGCTGAGGCTGCTGCATGATTTCCTTTATACGCCAAAGCCCGTCAAGAAGGCGGAGGTCATTGAAAAAGGGGAGACGTGCAGGGATGATTATACCGCTCAGAATGACTTCAATATAACAGTTCCGAAACCGAACCTTGTCGGATGCGATGTAAAAGGAATGTTCACCAGGCAGTCGATAAATAAATACGTTGTCCACCTGACTGAGGAAAGAATTACAAAACCAAAAGAAATCCCCCTGCCTAAATTCAACGGGGGCTCGGATTCGATCATCAAGAATTCCGCCTTGATCCTGGCCAGCGCGGAAAAATTCATCGACAGCCTTGCAAAGGGCAATTTCCTGAATTTGAACCAGGAAGGGGAATACTATCTGGAGGACTTCAAGAAAACTGTCATAAGGTTGAAGGAAAATCCCATATTCAACCAAACATATAAATAAAAACGATAAACGCATTTTGGCTTGAAAATTGCTATTTAAATGGCAGGTCTTTTGAAAGCAAACTTGTAATTTAAATACTGTTTTGCTATTTTTGAGGACTGAATTCTAGGAGACTTAAAACAGTCATGGCTAAAAGTAGCGAATATACCCTTGAGCTTCTTGTTGAATCCGGAATGCTTGCACAGGAGCAGATAGACAGCGCTTGGCAGAAAGTGGCGGATTCCGGCGGGAAACTCGACATTCTCGACGCCCTCAAGGAAATGAAGTTTATCGACGAGAAGGAGCTTCTCGCGATACTCGCCCAGCAGTATGGGCTAGAGACGATCGACCTCAATGAATATCAGATTCCCCCCGAAGTTATAGAGTCAATGACTGTCGAACTTGTCAAAGAGTACAAAGTCATTCCTGTAATGAAGCATGAGAACACGATAACAGTGGCAATAAGCGATCCCTCTGATATAGAAACAATCGACGCTCTCAGGTTCAGGCTCAAATGCGACATAGAGGCTGTTGTCGCCTCGAAAGAAGAAATAACAAGGCTTACGGACCACTACTACGGAACCGTTGGAGAAAAGGTTGATGCGTTCCTCCAGGGAATGGAGGAGGGGGATATAGAAGCCCGAACCGCCGCCGCCATGAACGAGGATGCGGATGACGAGGAGGCCCCCATCATCAAACTCGTATCCCTCGTCATCATCGAGGCGTTTAAAAAGCGGGCCAGCGATATCCACATGGAACCGCTTGAGAAACGCTACAGGATCCGATACAGGATTGACGGCGCCCTGCGGGAAATGGAAAGCCCGCCGAAATATCTCCAGCCCAACATCACAAGCCGTCTCAAAATCATGGCCAAGCTTGACATCACTGAAAAACGTGTGCCCCAGGACGGACGCATCCAGCTCAAGGTTGAAGGAAAGGACATCGACCTGCGAGTGTCTACAATTCCGACGACCCACGGTGAAAGCATCGTCATGCGAATCCTCGACAAATCGAGCATCCAGCTCGACATCCCGAAACTCGGATTCTACAGCGACGATGCCGAGCTTGTGACTAAAATCCTCGCCCTGCCCGACGGGGTGTTTCTTGTGACGGGGCCCACGGGTTCCGGGAAAACGACATCGCTTTACGCCTTCCTCAATACAATCAACACGCCTCACCGGAAAATCATAACTGTTGAGGATCCCGTGGAATATCAGCTTTCGGGAATCAACCAGGTTCAGGTGAATCCGATAATAAAGTTCACATTTGCCGCAGCGTTGCGGGCCATGCTGCGACAGGCGCCAAACATAATCATGGTCGGTGAGATCCGAGACCTTGAAACCGCCGAAGTTGCCGTCAACGCCTCGCTCACCGGACACCTGGTGTTCAGCACGCTCCATACAAATGACGCCCCGGGCGCGGTCACCCGACTCATAGACATGGGAGTCAAGCCCTTCCTTGTCGCATCTTCGGTCAGGGCGATCATGGCTCAGCGCCTTGTCAGGAGGAATTGCAAGAACTGCATTGCCCCTTATGACCCGGATCCCGAGGAATTGAGACAGATGGAGCTTACCGAGGAATTTGTCAAAAGTTCAACCCTGATGAAAGGGAGAGGATGTAATGAATGCGGAGGAAGCGGATACAGGGGAAGGGTTGGCATATACGAAATATTCATGATCAACGAGGAAATACAGACCCTTATTTACAAGAAGGTTTCCTCGAGTGTGATCCGGGAGGCGGCGAGAAGGCTTGGGATGAGGACTCTCCGCGAGGACGGCATCCGCAAGGCCGCAGCGGGGACAACGACGTTGGCTGAAGTTCTTGCAAACACTGTTATTGATGAATCGTCTGACCATTAATTTAACCGGGGATTTTTTACCATGCTTGATTCTGAAGGCGAATCGCTCAAGGGCATACTTCTGTCAGAGGAGATATGTTCGGAAACCCAGCTTCTTGAAATAGAAGAGGAATACCACAGGACCGGAAAACGTTTTGCTGATCTTCTGATAGATTTTGGAATCATCAACGAGGAAAATCTTTTACAGCTGACGGCCACAAGCCTTGGCACGGACGTGGTCGATCTCGCGGGTGTCGAGATTCCAAAAGAAGTAATAGACATGATTGATTCACAGACCATACGGATGTACGGGGTCGTCCCCCTTTCCTTTGACGGCACCGTCATTACCGTGGCATCAAGGAATCCGCTGAACTACCAGATTGCCGATGAGCTGCGGTTCATCCTGGACAAGGAGATCAAGGTCGTGGTCGCAAAGGAAAAGCAGATTGACGGCAATATTGAAAAATACTATCCTGTCGAATCTGAAACCATGCACGACATGCTTGCGTCCCTTGAGGTCGATCTTGAGGAGGGTACGGCGAAAAACCTGGACGCCCTGAAGGATGAAGAGATTGAAAACATGGCCAACGATACGCCCATCATCAGATTTGTCGATGTTGTCATGTATCAGGCCATCAAGGCAAAAGCGAGCGACGTTCATTTTGAGCCGTTTGAAAAGGAATTCAAAATCAGGTACCGCGTCGACGGCGCCCTTTATGAAATGGCCCCACCCCCCAAGAATCTTGCAATTCCGGTCATAAGCCGCGG
>JBAZRS010000487.1:0-4575 GCA_041662825.1 Victivallales bacterium
AATTGTTGACGCTGGGCACGGTTGTAAATGGAAGACTCAGCTTGCGAACCTTAACCAGTTCCCCATAATGAGGGCAGAGAACGGATCCACTATGGTCAATCAAACCGGTTTTGATCTCGCAGGAGGCGAATACAGCAAGGGCTCAATTGACGGAGGCTTAGACCGGCCAGAGGGACGGCTTCACCTCTCCTGGAACGAATCGTCTTTCCTGCTGCGCGTTGAGACACATGACCGCTGGCATGTCGTCAAGGAGTCGCCCGAGGCGATGTTTGGTGCCGACTCTTTGCAGATTGGCGTGAGCGTCGGACAGGATGAGATGATCCGCCCGAACAACGACGGGATACAGGAGACCGCATATTCGGAATTCGGCGTCATGCCCTCGGGCGGCGGAGAATGCGCATCGCACGTGTGGGCGAGTTCGAACAGGAATCTGTCCGAACTGAGCAAGCCGCTACCAGGCTTGAAAACCCGCTGGAGCAGAGCCGAAGACACCACCACATACTATCTTGAGATTCCATGGAAGTCGCTCAACGTCAAGAATCCGCGTCCCGGCATGCATCTCAGATTCAGCCTGCTTGTAAACGATGCCGACGAGTCGAAGCAGCGTCATTGGCTTGAGTGGTATAGCGGCATTGGAAATGGCAAGGATCCCTTACTGTACGGGGAAGGCATCCTCGCCGACGACACCTCTGGTGCAGGCCGATGAGTGCCAGTGCTCCAACGATAACAGAACAAAGTTTGAAACAAAAGAGTAAACAGGTATGAAGTCTCTCAGAAGCCGCCAGGTTCACCTTGACTTCCACACATCAGAGCATATGCCGGACGTGGGAGGTCTGTTTGACGAGAAACAATTCCAAAACGCACTCAAGCTGGGGCATGTAAACTCGGTCACCGTCTTCGCAAAATGTCACCATTCCTGGTCGTATTATCCGACAAAGATCGGAAAGCCGCACCCCACGCTCAGGACAGACCTGCTTGGCCGTCAGATCAAAGCCTCCCACGAGATCGGTGTGCGCTGCCCGATCTACATTACCGTGGGCTGGTCGGCGAACGATGCGGAAATGCATCCCGAGTGGTGCGCGCGTAAGAAGGATGGATCAATCGCGACGATCAACTTCGATCTGTCCGCCAATGCCGAAATGCCGAAGCCGATCGTGTCCTGGAAATACCTGTGCCCCAGCGGAGGTTATCTTGACCTCATTATGGTGCAGACTCGGGAGATCTGCGAAAACTATCCCGCGGACGGCTTCTTTTATGATATCTGCTTTGGCCCAAACGTCTGCTATTGCGACAGCTGCCGCGCCGGAATGGCGAAAACCGGAGTCGACATGGAGAACGAGGATGCGGTCAGGGAATACACCAAAGACAAGTGGGTGGGACTGATGAGCGGCTGCAACGCAATCATCAAATCGTTCCATCCGGAAGCGACCGTGTTCTTCAACGGCGGTGCAAACATGGACACCCCGCAGGAAGTCTTGGACAGGCAGACGCATTTTGAGCTGGAAGACCTGCCCACGACTTGGGGCGGATACGACAAGTTTCCCTTGCGTGCACGAAGTCTCCGCCGTCACGGCAAGCCGTATCTGGCCATGTCCGGCAAGTTCCACACCACGTGGGGGGAGTTCGGCGGGTTCAAACATACGGACGCCATCCTTTACGAAGCCGCAGGAATGGTAGCCTATGGGGCCTCCTGTTCGTTCGGAGACCAGATGCATCCGTGTGGCAGGATGGATTTTGACACCTACCGTAATATCGGTGCAGGGTACAGCTATGTGCGCAAGATAGAGACATATGGGATTGCTGCGATACCGCTGACCAATCTGGCGCTGATTTACGGATCAGACCCAGGGCGGACGGCGGATGCCATGGCTCACGCCGAAGGTGTCGCATCGATGCTTCTGGAGACGCAACACGACTTCGATGTGGTTGATATGGGAGATGATCTGTCAAATTTTCAAACAGTCATATTGCCCGGAAGCCGATTTCTATCTGCGGAGTTCGCAACCAAACTAAAGCAGTATGTGCGACATGGCGGTTCTCTTCTGGTTTTGGGAGAGTCCGTGCTGGAGGCAGGGAAGGAGTCACTGCTGTTCGATGTCGGAGGAGAGTATCTCGGACCGGCGATATACAAGGAGGATTACCTGGCGCTAGGCTCGTTTCTTGGAAAAGGACTGCTGCGCTCTCCGTTTCTGAACTACACGGCGGCGATTCGGGTTCGCCCCACAGACGGACGCGTACTCGCCGCAATCCACGAACCATACTTCGACAGGACATACGGACATTACTGCTCGCATCAGAATACGCCAAACCGCCTGGAAACCGCCGAGCATGCAGGAGCTCTAAGAAAAGGGCGGATAATCTTCCTTCCTCATCCACTCGGCAAGATGTACCATGAGCATGGTGCACGCATCCACCGCGATCTGTTCATCAACGCACTTGAACGTTTGCATACAAAACCGCTCCTTCGTACGTCTCTTCCCAGCTCGGGGCGGGCAACCTTGGTTTCACAGCCGCGGAAACGGAGACATGTTGTGCATCTGCTTTATGCACCTCCTCACAAGCGCGGTCGCTGCCTGGTCATAGAGGATATGCCTGTACTGCGTGATGTTCCTGTGGCAATTCGGGTTCCTGAAAAAATAGTGAGGGTGGTCTTGCCTCTCGCCAAGGAGCATCTCCCCTTCAGAATTCGCGATGGCGTTCTTGAAACCGTGGTTCCGGAGTTGCGCACACATCAGATGCTTGCACTGGAATGGGATGCAATACAAAAAAATGCATAATCTGAAAATCTCGCCTTGAATGATGTAACCTACAGGGTTACGCTATGTCTGGAAAGGAAAAACCATAATGATAAAGAGTTTTAAGCACAGCGGTTTGGAAAGGTTTTTTCTTGCTGGAAGCAAAAAGGGTATTAACCAGGAACATTGCAGAAAACTTGCACTTGAAGTTGATTACACTGATTATCATTAAACACGGAGGAATACACATATGAAGAGAACAAGAGAACCAAATCATCCGGGGAAGATCTTTTATGAGCTTTATCTTGAAGGACTTGGCATCACACTGACAGATTTTGCTGAGAGTATTGGCGTATCCAGAAAGGCAATATCCGCAATTGTGAACGGTCATAAGAGGGTAACGCCTGAAATGGCTCTCCGTTTCGCTAAAGCCCTCAATACCACCCCGGAGCTTTGGCTGAACCTGCAACAGAGTCATGATTTATGGATGGCAAGGCAAGCAATCGAGGATGAAATATCATCAATTCATCCACTGCATGCCATGGCTTGAGACTAAAAATAAGTAAGTCTGCCGCAATCACGAAAACTCAGATCAGCGGGGCGATGAGTGCCGACAGGTTTTTGCCCATCAGAGCATGCCCGGACGATGACGGATGTATCACATCCTGCGCCAGGCTCCCGAAGCGGGTCAGAACCTTGTCGCCCTCGATAAGGTGGAGATTCTTATCCTTCGATTTTTCTACGATATTCCTCAGGGCCTGGCGATATTCGCGGTTGAATACAGTCAAGTCGTTCGGCTTTTTGCGGAAGTCGTCGATGTTAGGGAAGATTGTGATCAGGACGATAGGCTTGGACTTGTTAGATTTCCTGATTATGGAGATGAATTCGGAGGCGCGTTTTTCAAACTCTTGAGCGGTGCAGCTTCCGCGCATGTTGACACCGAGTTCAAGAGTGATAAAATCCCAGTTTTCCTTTATCGCGAGATATCGGGCCGTCTCCTTCTCGCAGAAGCATGAGCCGCACATTCCCTTGTTGAGCAGATCGGCGCCCAGGAGACGGGCCGCCTGATGCGCATATCCGTCCGGCGCGGCATTCGTGATCGATGAACCGTATGCGAGCCAGCGCAATCCGGGCTTCTCCTCCTTCTTTGGCGGTCTGACGGGTTTGCCGGGACTGCTGACTTCGTGGAAAATGAAAATTCCGTCTGCAAGGACAAGGCGCCAGACGTTCGGAGAGAACTGTGAGTCGGCAAATGCCCTGTCGTTCAGTTCACGGAGAAGGGGAGGTTGCGTAAGCCTGATCGTGCATTGCCGCCCTTCCTTGACCATATGGCTTCCGCAGAAGAAATCGCCTTTATACAGATCCACCTTTCCGGCTGTCTGCCACGGATATTCACAATGAACGGAAAGAGTCACAGTCCCCCAGTCGGCGTCAGTGCAGAAACGTATTTCTACGCCTGAGGAATTAGTGGCTGCGACCTGTCCGAGCTGTATCATGTGCTCCCTGACATCCGCAGGATACCTGTACAGGAACAGTCCGGAATAACCTTCGCGTCTGCCGAGTTCGCCGACATTGTGGAATTCGATATTCTTGTGTATCATGTGGGTCCTTTCGCTGTTGAAAGACATTACCAGTCGCAGACGGCGCCGTCGGGACGGAAGAGCCGGGGCATTGCGATGGGGATTTCCGGGTGGGAGGCACAGAGTTCTTCATCGAGTTCTATGCCCCAGCCTGGTTTATCGTTAAGTGAAAGAAAGCCGTCTTTGACCACCAGCGGTTCAGTGATCACTTCATTTCGCCAGTCGTTGAGGTAGAGTCGTTCCTGAATGAGGAAGTTTGG
>JBAZRS010000488.1:0-4573 GCA_041662825.1 Victivallales bacterium
CGGCTTACGTAACGGTACCGTAAGATAAAAGTAACCGTTAAGCCGGGCATTCATTTCATTCCCCCTGCCAGTTTATCTGGCAGGAGAAGAATCACTCGTTGTCAATTTATCTTGTAGAAAGTACCCAGCTTAACGCTTACCCGAATATTGCTTCTAAGGCATGTGTTTTAAAACCAATTATTTATAAGGCCTGACCCGAATGAATGTAAAACAAATTCCCGATAGTTTTATTATTCCCATTTGCAATAATACGGCAATATGTCATATTGTTGCCAGATACTGTCACAGTATGACAGTACTGCGGGTGCATGGTGAATAAATTAACCGAAAAAATCTTTGAGAATGCCACTAATGGCTATTTTACCAGCCAGGATGCGGCTGCCCTGTTCCCTGAAAGCGAGGATAAAAGATACGGCCTCACCAAGCGGGCAATCTCCAACGCTGAGATCATCCATATCCGCAGAGGCCTGTACTGTCTTGCCCCAAAGTACCAGAAAAAAAAGATCAACCTCCATGCCTTGGCTCAGCATATCTACGGCCCATCATATGTCAGCCTGGAATCAGCCCTTAGCTGGCACGGCTGGATTCCTGAAGCGGTATATACGTTGACAAATGTCTCTTCAGGCAAGTCAAAAGAGTTCAATACTCCCTTGGGGGCATTCAGTTACAACCGTGTGCCGCAAAAGATTTTCTATGCAGGTGTAGAAAGATTGGCGGATGAAGAAGGCGATGTCTTCCTGATGGCATCTCCGATAAAGGCGCTGGCGGATTATGTATATGTGAAGAAGAAAGACTGGGCGGGCATAAAGCCCGCTTCCGAAAGCCTGCGGATCGAACTGGAAGAGTTTGAATCCATTGCCTTGGACGAGATCGACTCCCTGATTGAAAATTACACAAGCCAGCGGGTCCGAAAATTTCTCAAAGGTTTAAAAAAGGACTTGACACCATGAGCATCAAACTTATTCAGGAAAGGTTGAACTCCTATGAATGCAAATCGGAATTGGAAGAGGAGCATGCCATCAGGGAGATTACGCAGGAAGTCGCCCTTGCGGCATTGGGCAGGACTGATTTTTTCAAGCATTGTGTTTTCCAGGGCGGAACATGCCTGCGCATTTTTTACGGCTTGAACAGGTTTTCAGAAGACCTTGATTTTATCCTCAATATGCCAAACCTTGATTTTAAGCTCCAACCACATCTGCAGTCCTTGTCGGAAGAACTCCGGGCCTATGGCTATAATGTTGACATTGCTGACCGTTCCCAAACGGACATTGCAGTTAAAAAGGCGTTTATCAAGGATGATTCAATCGGGAAAGTCCTCCAGGTAAAGCATACCGGCAAAAAGGGGCCGTTTCGTAAAATCCGCATAAAGTTGGAAATTGACACCAATCCGCCGTCCGGCGGTGAAACAGAAATAAAATATCTTGATTTCCCGTTTGTATCTTCCGTTATTACGCAGAACAAGCCGAGTTTGTTTGCGGGCAAGGTGCATGCTCTGCTTTGCAGGGAATATATCAAAGGCAGGGACTGGTATGATTTCCTGTGGTATACAAGCCAGGGGATTGGAATCAACTGCAAGTTTCTTGCCTCCGCCCTTAAACAGCAAGGCCCATGGGAAAGGCAGGATATTGATGTGAATCTTGGCTGGTGCATGACTGAACTTGAAAGGGCCATCAAATCGGTTGACTGGAAAACAACCGCAGAAGATGTCAGAAGATTTGTGAGGGTTGCCGAACAGCCCTCACTCAACTTGTGGAGCAGGGAATTATTCCTTGCCCGGCTTGAAAAATATCATAATCGCATAATCTCGGAAAAGCATTGACAATGTTGGGGAGTCTAATTGCGGTCCTTGCAACTTATCATATTGCCGGCCAATCAGCAAAAATAGATAAATCTGTTTAAAATATGCCGTAAAATTTGGATATAAGGCATTTCGATATATTATTCAAACCCCTTAATGCCGCTAAGTAAAGGTTTTGCGCCGAAGTAACTCGTCCGCCGCGGCGGATGACCCGAGATTCGCAGGTCAGATAGACCCGCGCTACTTTCAAATGCGCCTTATCTTAGCGGCATTCCGGTCAGACACCTTGCTGGGTTCGGTGTCTTCCTTATATGTTGTCCCTAGGAGACATCATTTGCTTTGCCATACACAATCCGCTCCAAAAGCCGTCGGATAATGGATGGATTTAATCCATGTTGACGCCTTATCTTCCTGTTAAGCAAGATAAATCCCAGCAGAAAGAACAGATCCAGTACTGGCCACAACTCCGGGGTGATCCACCAGCCGCCAATGACATTCCCGGCATGAAGGAAATCTATTCCTCCGCTGGCAGTATCACCCGCCACATGGAGCAGGTATGCCAGCGCGCACCAAAGGCTCACACGGTCGAACCATTTACCATGGGCAAGAAGAAACGTGATTATGCAGGCAAGGACGAAGCCGGACACAAACAGCCAGGTGTGGGAATAGGAGTCGTAACGTGCCCCTATGCTCAGGTGCGGATCCAGGATGTCTGGCAGCATCCCGGCTATCCCTATGGCAATCCAACCTTTCACCTGGTTCCGGTATTCCAGTCCGGAGACATGTCTCAATTCACAGAGCTGCTTTACGACCACCGGAAGCAGCGAATGTGCGATGATGTTCATGTTTATTTCAGCCTTCCTGCAGTATTTAGCATTGGATGATCAGTGTCTTTGAACATTACGCCGCCTGCATTTTCCGTTTATTGTAAAAAAAATCAGAGGTATCGTAGATGTATTGGAGCATCAGGAACGCCGATCCCCCTCCGAATATGTGCCACAGGAAATGAGTCCCCACCGGGATGAATCTGCCTGATGTGGCATCAAGTTCCCTGAATGACAGGGCGACTGCGAAGGACGCAAATGCCAGCCCCAGAATCCTCAGATGCCTGAACTTGTTCAACCAGCAGTGTATCATTACAGGAAGCAGGAGCATAATCACCTGCGCCAAATAGGATACGGCGATGAAATATCTCTCCCCCGGCTGGAAGAATGCCGCAATAATCCTCAGCGCTGTGGCGGGCAGCAGCGAATACAGCAGCACCAGGAACCAGTTTCCCGTTATCCTGTGCCAGAGGTAAATGCATCCGACAATCAATGCAAAATAGATCGGCATGTAGTCGCCAATGAGCCAGATCTCGCTGCTCCTGGTGGCATGGTAGACCGTACCGCATACAAAACCGATTGCAAGTATTGCGACACCTGTCACAACCATGGGATATCTTTTGATATCCAAACGGGTTTTGCTCGCCCAGTAGATTATGATGAAAAGGAAGACTAAGTTGCTTATCGTGTTGCAGGGTTCGACAGGAATCCTTCCGGGGACTGTCTCCGTGTAAATCGAACCGCCGTCTGTTATCTCGACTATTGATTTTGCCGCAGATTGAAGCATATGCTTATTTATCCGATTTGGAAAGTTTAAAAGATGAATTCTCGCTAGTGTTAATTTTCTGATTCATTCGCCCGTAATTCTTCCGTCTGCCGAACGATGAAACTCACCTACCGCGAGGCGCGTCAGCGTCTCGCGGTTGGGTGCAACTGATTGATAGATACACCGCCAATGCTGCGGAAACAAGCGCCGACACGCCGAACGAGCAAATGCGAACCCATGCCGGTATATCCTCAAAAAGACCGGGTTCATACACTCGCCATAACATCCCGTAGCAAAGTGCGAATGAGATCCAGAAGATCGTGAGAAATGCAAAGATCCCTACCGTTATTCGCCTGACAAGAAGGGGTAGCACCGGAGCCGGATTACCTGAAGGCATCCTTGTTCGGCGTAGCTCTTGCCGGAAATAGAGCAGTCCGCATCCCAACGCCAAAGCAATACCAATCCACTGCCCGACAAGCCTACCCCAATCAATGGTGAAAGTCCCGACCACCACCGCATGCGTTGGTGGGGTAAGGATAAACGAATAACTACATGACCATATCACATGTCCAAGCGAGGCACCTTTTATTTCTGCCATCCAAATATATTTCCAAGGCGGAAATATCCCGAACACAATGGCGGCAGCCATTCCGACTTGAAGCAGCCTAGTCGGATTGACTATACGGCTATAGATCTCTGGCTTCCATGTTCGGACTTTTACAACTCCACACTGAAAACACCAAGCGAGAACACTGGAGACAAACGCCGCGAATATTGCCCACGTAACCGTCTCCCATGCAGCATCGGTGGAGTTAGCGACCATCTCGGCAGGTGTACAGCTAGGTATTTTGCCGGCTACAAGTATTGGAAAGCACCAACTGCTCAGAAACAGTGCCAACGTAGACCAAAACCACAGGCTACTGTCGGTCCGGCATGATTTCCGATCTAACCTGAATGATCTCATCATTCTTCCTATTAATGTTTAATGCTATCCTGGCGCGGAACTCTGTCAGGAGCCATTAGTTAGCGGCTTTCTTTTATTTTATCATTAGCCCCATCGTCTGGAGCGGAACCGTCTAATGTTCTTATTTTCAATTCTTTAACTTTGCCGTTATCAAATTATTATCCATATCCCTCACAACTCAGCAATCAGATGGCGGGCATTACGTTTCCGCCGCATACGGG
>JBAZRS010000489.1:0-4572 GCA_041662825.1 Victivallales bacterium
CTATGAGAATCCTTTTGGGCCATACAATGCAAACGTCACTGGGACTGCGAATCTTCTATATGCAGCCCATAAGCACGGAATCAAAAGGGTCTGCCTGATATCGAGCGAAGCCGCCGTTGCGGGAAGGCCGGATGGAGTACCGCATACTCCGAAGACAAGGCCTTCTGCGAAAGACGTGTATTCCGCCACCAAGGCGTGCCAGGAGATAACGGCAGAGGCGTTCCACCGGCAGTTCGGGCTTGAAATCGCCATCTTGCGCATCGGATATGTCGTTGACCTGAATGAAAATCTTGACAAGTACGGAAGCAAGGTCTCCGACTGCAATGTGCCGATAATCGATCCCCGGGACTGCGGGGATGCGGTCCGCTGTGCCCTTGAATTACCAGTACTGTCCTGTCAGGTGTTTTACGTGTACAGCCTCTTCACACCGGAAAACGGCCCGGAGGGATTTGCCACCTATACGGCATTGAATTGGAAACCTCAGCCAAATAGCAGCGTAACCCCGAACGCTCTGCAAACAGGGAATCTGGCCAAATGACGACATTTTCCTCCACTGCGCAGGCTACCGCACATTCTGAAAAACCGTATCGAACCGGAACACTGGAATACACCCGTGCCGCTTTGCTAACCATGTTCTTCTGGCTGCTCTGGGGTGATTTCTGCGTTATGATCATGGAGTCGGTAGTCCCCAATTTGGTACCGGTGCAGCTGAATGCTCTCGGAGCCTCATCGACAGTCATTGGATTTATCATGGGTACCGTCGGCAGTATCATGAATTTTATCTTGAATCCCATTTTCAGTACTTGGAGCGACCGGCATAGGGGCAAACTGGGACGGCGGCGTCCATTTCTTCTATGGGCTACGCCGGTCGTAACCATCTGCCTGATCATGATCGGCTACTCCGGGCGCTTCACACCAGCTCTCTATGCCGCCCTGCCCTGGTTGCACACTTTTGTATCGGCACAACAGTTCGCGATTGCAGTCACGGGGATACTGGTTGTTATTTTCACATTCTTCAATTTGTTTATCATGACGATCTTTTTCTATCTGGCGCCGGACGTAGTTCCTGAGAGAGTGCTGGGTAAGTTCATTGCCTGTTTTCGAATCGCCGGCATGCTCGCCGGGTTTGCATTTAATCAATGGATTCTGGGCTATGCCGACAAACATCCGGAAATAATCTACTTGAGTACGGGTTTGCTTTATATGACCGCGTTTCTATTGCTGGTCTGGCGTGTTAAGGAGGGTGAGTACCCGCCGCCACCCAAAACTAAACGTGCGGGCCTGCTTCGTATGGCCAGCAGGTACGCTAAAGAAAGTTTTTCCGACCCGTTCTACCGTCTGCTATTTCTTGTTACCGCCATGTCACAAGCCTTGCCAACTGCTTCGCGCATATTTTTAGTACTCTATGCCACTAAAGATTTGGGCTTGTCCATGGCGGACTATGGCAAAGCAATCGCCATGGGAAGTCTGTTGTCCATTCCGGCGCTGATAGTTGCAGGAATAATGGCAGACAAATTTCACCCTATACGTATGGCAATAGTAGGGAACATCCTGGTTGCAGCAGTCAACTTTTGCTGTTTTTTCCTGATTCACGATCATTCAAGCTTCTATTTTTGGATAATCTTATTGACAGTGGTGCAGATGTTTGCTTATGGCGCGGCAAGTCCACTTTTTGCCCGCGTAATGGCGCGGCATTATTTCGGGCAACTATGTTCGGCAAATGCGGTTGTATGCTCATTGATTGGAATACCCGCACCATTGATTGTTGGAAAAATCATTGATGTCGCAGGATCGAATCTTTATTTGTTCCTATGGTCTGCACTATTTTGCTCTTTTGGCGCTGTCGGCTATTGGGCACTCTACCGCAAATGGTTGCAGATGGGGGGCGATCTGCACTATGAAGCGCCATTGCCGCCGCTTGAGGAAGCAGAGGATAGCGAGCAGGACAACAATATTATGGCTAAGGTTGTGGCTAAATCATCAATTGCCGAAACGCCCTCCACCCCAGTACAATGATAATGGGGCAGCAGTGAATTAAGTTCACATGTAGTGGATGCGATGCCGGTTTTCCTTCAGGAGCTTGGAATTATATTCGTCGCCACCGTCCAGGTTGGCGCTTAGGAATACAGGCGGTTTGACGCCGCGCTTGACCAGCATCTGGACAATCTCGGCGGCAATGGCATTGACGATCGCGCATCCCGCAACCGATGACAGGGGGCTCACCTTCTGCGGAAATCCCGAGATCTCAACTGCGGCGTCGCCGTAGGGCACACAATTGTCAATTACAACGTCGCACAGATCCGAAAGCTTCTTTCCGCTCGGATGCCGGCTGCCGACCTTATCAGAATAGGAAAGCGCTGTAATTACAACCGTCTTTATCTTCCTTTCGCGAGCGAGGAGCGCCATGTCGATTGTCACAGCATTGCGGCCGGAGTTGGATACTATGATCAATGCGTCCCCTTCTTTCGCAGGAGAGCTTGCAAGAAGTTCCGTGCCCAATCCGGGTATGCGTTCAAGTTTCGAGGTCATTGTCATTGGGCGCACGCTCATATTCATACCGTGAGGGTAAATCGGGTTCACAAGCATCAGCCCGCCTGTGCGGTACACCATCTCTTCAGCTATCATGAACGAATGAGAGGCGCCGAATGCGAAAACACTGCCGTCGTTGACGATGCTTGCCGTGATCAAATCGGCCGCATCTGTGATTTTTCCGAGCTGGGAATTCTCGATTGCCTGCAGAGTCCGTGTCGCTATTTTCAAATATTGTTCGGCAGCCATGATCAGTATCCCCTCGCTTCATATTGTTCAACGGATTTCTTGTGGGCTTCCGGGCCTCCTTCGCGGTTAAAGCTCATGAAAACGGTGGGAGGATTGCCCGCAGCCGCCATTTTTTCCATCGCCCGTCCAAATATCATGTGTCCGATCACCCCCATGGAAATTCCCGAAACCGGAAGCAGCTTGTAATCATAGCCGGGGATATCGACCGCGGCATCCCCGTATGGCGCACCAATGTCCACGGCAACATCTACAACTTCGCAGAGCTTCTTCCCGGACGGATGCAGGGATGTCACCTTTTGAGTGTACTCCATCGAACTGAATCCGATGGTTTTCAGACCCTTGTCCCTGCACGCCAGGGCCAGTTCGATCGGCCTGCTGTTTTTCCCTGAGACCGACGACATGATGATCACGTCACCGGCCCGAAGATTGCCTACCCGGACGGCGAGGCGTATGGTTTCCAACTCTCGTTCCACATTCCCGGCCTGAGGGCGATTCTGCAAGCGCCTGGGAACCTTGTCGGAAATATTCAGGTTGCATGAAAAAGGCTGGACAGCCAGGAGTCCGCCGGCCCGGTTGATGAAATCCCCCTGCCCTCCGTGCCCGATCTCCGAGCAGAAAATCGCTCCGCCGTGAGTCAGGGCTGCCACAACCAGGTCAGCCGCACGTTCAACTGCCGGCAGCTGGGTCTGTTCCAGATGAGAGAGGACTTGCCGCACCGCCTCAAGATACTTCAATGGAGTCATGTGAATACTTCCTTATTCTTAAAACATTTTAACATCGAACACTCAATCCGCCGCGGCGGAAACTTCCAACTTCGAATGAATTGATTTTTTAAATTCGATGTTCAAAGTTGAATGTTGGACGTTCAATTTATCCTCAACAGATATTCCCGTACAGAGTTAAAAAGAGCGGACCTGACTTTGAACCTGTCAATGCCTTCCAGCCGCAAGAGCCCCAGCAAACCCAGGCCGGCCACAGGCGGCAAAGGTGAACGCATGGGCTCAAGCCCGGGCGCAAAGACTTTGACAAGTTTGCAGAGGTGCTCCCAGTATAAGTCAGACTTCATTGACACGCTTCCCGTGCCGACCATCACATAGCGGTCACCGCCTATCTGGAGATTGTCTGTCAGATCGCGAATATTTTCCGCCATCTGGGATGCCGCATAGAGAATAATATTAGTTGCAACCGCGTCCCCCGCCCCGGCCTCGGCATCCACTATTCCCGCCAGCGATGCAATAACCGATCTGTCATTGTTGCGCAAACTGAACTTCACCACTTCACGCAACTGTATCTCAAGTGGAGTTGCATTGCATTCTGGAAATGGCTTATCGATGGATTTGCTTATGGTTCCGCTTGCAGGCTCTTTAGCGGCAGTACCGGCTGCAGTGGTATTCCCTTCATCGGGGATTTTGCAGCAGGCATCGAATATTTTCCCGGTTAAACTCGTCGCATGTCGGGTATGCCAGATGCCCCGGGCGGCCGCCCGCAAGCCAAGATATCCTATATGATATCCGCTCCCAACGTCTCCGAGGACCGGTCCGAGACCGTCAATGCGCATTCTTCGACCTTCCCGGTTCCTGCCGAATACATGGGATCCGGTGCCGGCAACAATGACCAGGCCGTATTCTTCACCGACTAAGGCAAGGGCGCCAGTATGCTCTTGAGCCAGGAATACACTGATACGGCAGGATTGGGGAATACCCATATCCTGAATTGGAGAAATAACCTGATGCAGATTTACAACATGAAGCTCATCAGCCGAAACACCTTCCAAAGCCTCTTTGGCGGCCTTGA
>JBAZRS010000490.1:0-4569 GCA_041662825.1 Victivallales bacterium
TCCTGGGACATTTATCCCTTTGAAGAAGGAAGGCGTGAAATAGCCGGCAAGGGTGCCTTTGATGTCCCTGAATTCAAATACGGGCTGGGTTTTGACAACCTCGGTCAGGAGTGGATAAGGTTTTTTCTGAGCCGGGACGCTTCTGGCTTTTATCATCTTGAATGTCCCCTCTATTTTTACGGCGTAGAAATAGTTGGGGAGGAAATACGCAGGTGAGGCTTTTGCGAATTTCGCATAATTTGTCCCGCTTTCCAGGACAAAAGTCTCTTTGGCATCAAAGAATGTGACGCATGCGAAAGGCGTTCTAGTCTCAGGCGGGGCTTCGTAGACCTTGCCATCTGATTTTATCTGATAGAATGTTCCGTCGAGGAGGAGCATTTCACCGTCGAGATTGTTAAAGGTGCCGATTCCGAAATCCCCGTGTGTTTTCAGGTATTTGAGGTCTTTGTCACCGTCATAATCCGCATTAAGCAGCGCGTCTATGGTGGAGACCTGGTAAAGGGTGTCTTGCTGCTGCCGACTGCAATGGGCGCATCCGCAATTGAGGAAGACAAGGATGAGGAGGCTTGCTGTAAAAACTCTTAAGGGGATTCTTTTCATGTCAGTTTTTATAATTGTAGTTTGTAATGATGATTTCGGATACGCAGCCCCGCTTGTCGGCCTTTGAATTTATGAATCTCGGGACGGGAACCCTGTGAATGTTGAAGCCGGAATAAAGATCGTCGAAGAAATCATCGTTGGGGTTCAGGTTTTTGGGGTCGGAATTGCTCAGCATCATGCTTATGCCCCTTTCATGGAGCTTGCTGAAAAGGGCGGAGAGTTTTATCTGTTCCTGGTCATCGAACCTGTTGGAGCTGTATGCCGTGAAGTGGGAGGATTTGCTTATGGGCCGGTAGGGCGGGTCGAAATAGACAAACGAATTGTGTTTTATCTCATTTTCGAGATTGTCGAAAGGGGCTTTCTTTATTTCCGCCTTCAGCAGTATCTTTGACACATGTATCAAGTTGTGGGGATCGCATATTTTCGGGTTGTCGTAATCTCCGGCGGCGGTGTTGCAGTCCCCGTAGGAATTGACCCTGTACAGTCCATTGTAACAGGTTTTGTTGAGGAAGATGATCTGGGCGGCGCGCCTTATCCATTTTTCCGAGTAATTCTCGAAATCAACATATCTCCTCTGCGCATTGAATTTCCATCTGAGCCCGTAAAAATAAGTGCTTCTTTCCCCGCGGTTCAGCTTGAGATATGATTTCTCATATTTTTCCAGCTCTGAAATAAGCTTCAGCGGATCCTTCTGGACAACCTTGTAGGCGAGGATCAGCTCCTCATTGATGTCGTAGAGGTAGGCGTTTTCAATGTCATAGTTCTGGATGATGTCGAAAAAAACAGCCCCGCTGCCCAGAAAGGGCTCAAAATAGTTCTTGATCTTGCGGTTCTTCAGGTCGGTCGGATACATGTCCTGGAATTTGGGGAGCAGTCGTCTTTTCCCGCCCGCCCATTTCAGGAACGGCTTAATTTGGGCGGAAGATTCCGGAGACAGCCTTGAGTGTTTTGCGGATACTTGTTGTCTTTGTTTCATAGATCCATGTTTTAATCGTTGATGAAATGTCCGGCGTCATAGATGAAAGAAGTTATCAGTCACCAGTAAGGTATCAGCACATAGTGTCAAATCCTGAAATTCACTTCTGATGACTGGTAACTGATTACTGATAACTTTCTTTAACCATTCAGGTTACAGGCAAAGCCAGCACTAATTGAGTGCCAGTCCGAAATACAGCTTGAGCCAGGATTCGAGTTCTTCGAATTCAAGGGCTTTGCCTGTTGAAACCAGGTAGGATTTCATGTTTTCCGTGATACCCTCGCCGCCATAAACAACAATACCGTTGATCGGCCAGGCCTTGATGTCTTCTATTGTGGCGGGCAGTTTCTCTTCGATTGTCCCGGATGTTTTCTGGTATTTGCATTCGATTCCGAGAACTTTCCTTGTCTGCGGATCAAGAAGGATCACATCAATGTTCCGGTTTGCGCCCCATATCCTTTTGGCGACATTGTACTCTTCCCTTGTCTCAAGTCCGAGTTTTTTCCCGAGTTCGACGATTTTGCTTACGAGATCGTTTCCGTCCTTAATCACGACTTTTGCGGCTGCCATATGTTCCCCTTTCATTAATGTTTGTTTTCATGCAAGAGTTTTTAATTTAAACCAGAGCCCCGAAAGTTCCATCATTTTTATAAATATTTTTGCTGTGCAAAAATATTTTGTCACTTCTTAAGCGGTAGCCAGCTAAGCACTTTCTGGATATTCGCATCCCAGAAGCCCCATTCATGGCTGCCGGGACCTTCTTCGTAGTGAAGTTTGAATGTACCCAGCTCTTCAATATGATCGCGGAATTTCAGGTTGTCGCCGTAAAGGAAGTCCTCTGTACCGCAGCACTGGAAAAGCTTCGGCCTGGGCTTGTCGCTTTTTGCGAGTTTCTCTGACAGATAGACAAGGTCGTTGTCGGTGTTTTTTATCTTCTTCCCGAAGATTGCATCTCTTTCCTTCGATTTGGGAGCGCCCCACCTATCGTAAAGGGCGGCAGTATCTAAAGCGCCTGAGAGGCTTGCCGCTGCTGCGAATCTTTCGGGATGACTGAGGGCAAGCTTGAACGCACCGAATCCTCCCATTGAAAGGCCGGCGGCAAAAGTGTCCTGCCTCTTGTCCGAAATCGGAAAGAATGACTGGACTATTCTGGGGAGTTCCTCGCTGACGAATGTCCAGTATTTCGGGCCGCAAGCCATGTCGGCGTAATAACTCCGGTGAACTGCCGGCATGACAACTGCAAGTCCCATTCCGGACACATATCTCTCGATTGAAGTTCTGCGGAGCCAGATTGTATGGTCGTCCGACATTCCATGAAGCAGATAGAGCACTGGATGCTTTTTCTGCTTTGCCACGCCTTTCATGCCAATCTGATTGCTGGTGTTCTGGGGGAGTATGACTGTCATGGAACAGGATAAGCCAAGACTGTCGGAGAAGAAATCACAGTTGATAAGGGCCATTGAAAACTCCGGATTATATGTTTCTAATTTAAAGTTCTACAGGCAACAAAATATCAGGGGGGAGATATTTTAGCAGGAATATTCTGATATTCAAAGGCCTGTCATTGCAATATCCATGTGGAACTTTGCGGTTTTATATGTAAATTAACCAATATCGTTGAATAAGCAATAATTTTAATTCAGATGTCACGACAAGGGAAGGGGGCTGTTATGGATATGTCATCCCAAGATTATATGAAGCCCGTTGATTTTCAATATTGCGCAGCTCCTGGGAGCAGTGTGTTTGTGTCCGGTTCTTTCAACCACTGGAATCCCGTGCAATACAAAATGACGGATACTGCCGGCAACGGCGTTTTCAAGACCGTGGTGGAACTCGCCGGCGGGAGGCACGAATACAAGTTCGTTGTCAACGGAATATGGCATACTGATCCAAACTGTAACGAAGACGTGCCGAATGAATACGGCACCCGGAACAGTGTGATTGCAGTATGAGGGTATTTCAAGGCCAGCCTGGAACCAGGACTTAAGACTTTATTCTTGATTTCTGTAAAATGCTAATTTCGCAATTATCTAAGGCAGAAGGGTTTATCGCCCTTGTCTCGGTGAAAAGATACACACTCGCAGCATACTCCCCAGCGTAGACATGTAATGTTTTTACATGTGCAGCGCTTCTTGTTGTTCTCCTGGTTCGGGCAGTCTTTCTGCAAATCAAGCTTTTCCTTTTCAGCGCACCCTGCGCCAGTGGCAATCAGAGCGGCTCCTGCCGCAACTGTCACAGCTGCTAAATTTTTCCTGTCCATTTCATTGCCTCCTTGTTGGTGATCAAGATCATTTTACCGAAGTCATAAGCGCTGTAGTTATGAGTTTATGAGCATCCTGTAGTAGTCGTTCATTTTCCTGTGCAGTTCGAGCATGAACGGTTCGTCTTTTTTCTGCCAGTGCATGCCGGTGTGCCCGATGAGGATGCGCGGATTTGCGGCAAGCCGTTCGATATCCTTCTTCAGAACCTCCTCTTCTCTTCCCAAGGGAAGTTCCTGCCCGATATTGAGGATGATCGGACGGTCTCCTATCTCCATGACCGCCTCGTCCACATCCGTACTTCCGGCGGTGGCGCAGGGTATGTAACCGGCTTCGGTTGCAATTATTTTCGGCAGATTTCTGATTGTCGCATAGAAGACATGCGGCCCGGAACATGTGTGTATGCCCACGCGACCCCATTCTTCCATAATTCTCAAGTCATGCGGCAGGACATGCTCCATGTACATCTCCGGAGAAATCATGTTGACCGAACATTCGGCAATCCGGTAAAGATGGGGGTTATATTTGCTAAGGCGTTCTTTGCCTATGGCGTTGAAAAAAATCCTGTGGGCTTCAAGGAAAAAGTCGGTGATGATATCCATTCCCCTCCGGAAATCATCTGGCCGGTCGACGGGATGGAAGAAAACTTCGTTGCCAAGCACCATGTGGGCGATATTGAATGGTCCCTGCATGTCCGGAAGACCTATCGTGACGGATGGTGGGACGTGCGCCTTT
>JBAZRS010000491.1:0-3722 GCA_041662825.1 Victivallales bacterium
GCTGCAAGTTTTGTATTTAAATCTTGTTAGTGCCTGGTTAGTGTCTGTTAGTGGTGACCATTTCTTCTTTCTGAATTCATCTATTGGATAACCGAAATCCTTCACAAGATCCTTTGCGTATCGTCTTGCGTCTGTCCTGTTCTTGAAGTCAGCGATCCACTGGATTCCTCCGGTCTTCAGGTGAACATAAACCGTATCGCAATACTTTGTCGGATCGTCGGCTTCACACTGGGAGAGAGAAGCAATGCTTCGCGGATTCATAGTGACCTTCCCGGACTTCGTCATCTGCATAAGCGCCAACGAGACCGGAAGAATAGAACAGATTAGACAGGATAACAGGATTTTCAGGATGGGCAGTTCTAAGTTTTGCCAGTTACACGGACGTGACTCTAAGGTCTCGCTCACATTCTTGCCAGAAATATTTCTTGTCTTCAAAGATTAGACTGAGGGATTACTAATTCATAAAGATAATTACTAACGAAACTGGAACCCCCTGGATTTTTATTGGAAAAGGTAGTAGCTTTTATGGTATAACTTTGGAATCATTGTTTAATTGGAAAGGTAATTTGCGATGGAAAAGACACGTTCTGAGATGATCAAATATTGCAAATACGGTTGTCCGAAACCTCCAAAATGGACCTGGAAAGAATTGCACGATTACTATCGAAGTCTTAACGACAGGGAACTCACGGAGATTTATAATGAAAACATCAACAATGAATTAGAGGCTAAAAATGAGTTCATCCAGGTACGGCAAAGATTGGAGCCATGAAGAGCACTTGATTGCATTCAATCTTTACTGCAAATTGCCATTCGGAAAACTTGACCACAATACTCCTGAGATTATTGAGTTATCAAAATTGCTTGGAAGAACACCAGATTCATTGTCCATGAAACTATGTAATTTCGCCCGTCTTGATCCATCTTTGCAGGCAAGAGGCATAAAAGGCTTAAGCCAAGGAGCTAAAGGTGAAAATGAAATATGGGAACTTTTTTCAAAAAATCCTGAAAAGCTAGCTTTTGAAAGTGCGCAATTAATGGCAAAACTAGAAAACAAGCCATTATTAGTACCAACAGAAGATTATGATGATATTAACTTTCCCGAAGGACCAGAGAAGGAGTTATTCTTAAAAGTGCGAGTGAATCAACGTTTTTTCCGTGACCGTATTCTATCAATCTTCGACAATACATGCTGTGTCACAGGTATAAAAGTTCCGTCTCTTCTTGTGGCAAGCCACATTGTGCCATGGTCGGAAAGCGTTGAAAACCGATTAAACCCAAGAAATGGATTATGCCTCAATGCGTTGCATGATCGTGCATTTGATCGCAATCTCATGTGGCTCGATGAATCATTTCAAATTCACTTCTCCTCCAAATTAAAGCCTATGATAACAGAGGAACAATCACTTGGATGGCTAACAAGTTTTGAAGGGAAAACAATAAATCTTCCAAATAAAATTGAACCTGATCCAATCCTTTTAAAAGAGCATGAGAAAACATGCAGATTGAAAAATTTATGAAGAGTTAGGAATGATGCGATGCCTGTCCTATTTGAAATTCTTGAAGTTGGAAAATCATATGATCGCCCAACCTTAGCCCACTTATGGGGCATTAATGGTTTTCAGGCATTAGGGAGAGGTGTTTTTACACCAAAAAACACGAAATTCATTGTCCTGTTTGTTACTCGAGAAAAACAGCAATGTCTCACACAGTACAATGATTTCCTGAAAGATGACCTTCTCTTTTGGGAAGGTGAAAACAGACACGGCAACGATAATAGGATTGCCGAAGCATCGCAGGATGGTTATGAAATACATCTTTTTTACCGGGAAAAACATCATTCAGACTTCACCTATTATGGCCGTCTGATCCTAACACATTGCAAACGGTACCCAGAAAAGCCAAGCGAGTTTGTATTCAAAGTAGTCTCTCTCTCTTCCTCAGTTTACGAGGACAAATACAGTGGAATATCAGAAGTAAATAAAATAGCTGAAAACCAAGATGCTGATGAAACAGCTTACAAAATAGCAATGACAGAAGTAGGTTTGAATTCTATTGACAAAGAAGTTATAACGAAAAGTCGAGGATTGGGGCAAAGGCTATTCCGAGGAAGTTTGTTCAAACTTTGGCAGGGCGAATGCGCTGTCACTGGAACACAAAATCCTGATGTCCTGCGAGCTTCACACATAAAACCATGGAAATGTTCTGAACTAAACGAAAAACTTGATCCTTTCAACGGCTTGCTGCTTGTACCGAATTTCGACACGTTGCTCGATACAGGATTGATAAGTTTCGAGGATTCCGGTCAAATCATCATATCAAAAAAGTTAAAAGAAAAGGACTGTAACAGGCTGAACGTCCATAGAGAGTTACATCTACGCCGCGTCTCAGAACAATCTTTGCCCTATTTAAACTTTCATAGATCAAATCGTTTCCGCCCTTAAGATCTCGCATCACGATCTTGAAGAATAATTCGATAAATTGCCTTCATTTATTTTCTCTCATAAGCAAGCTTCTTGATTTCTTAAAGATCTCCTCACTCATAAATGGCGGACGGATATGAGGACTTTGGAGAAAATGGGTGACACATGCCATAAACTCGGGGTGCTTTGAAAATTCCGGATATTCTTTTTGCAGAAACTCCGTAAGCAATTTTAATGCTTCGCTGTATTTCATTTTCTTCATAATTAAATCTTCCTTACAGAAAAAATAACCTGCGTGTTCCTTATATCGACTACCTAAAGGTAGCATTTGGGGAAAAGATGATGGAGAAGTTCTAATGTTCGGAAGTTCGAAAATGCGTATGTTCGGAAGTTGTCGAATACCAGGACCTGGAAAAAAAGAAAGGAAATTCGTGAATTAGGGAATTCTTGGAACTTTTGAAATGATTAGGAATACAAGGTATTATATCGCGACTGGAAAAACCTCAAATAGCAATGGTGCAAAAATGATATTCAGGATAACAGATAAACTGGCAAAGAAGATTAAGGAATCGCCGCAGAAATCACTTCCCCCAGCGGAAAGCCCATATCTCGACTGGACTGCAAACCTTTTCTGCTTCAACAGGGTCCAATATGTCATAGTTAGCAATACGCAGTCCCTCTATTCAATCATAATGTACGCCAAAGGCATAAACGATTATTCCATATTCATAAATTACGTTTTGAGCGATATGGGGAATTTCATGGTCGAAGACGGGAATGAATTCATTTTCAGCCGCCTGATCGCCCCGAATGCGAAAGTCATATGCTTTTCGAAACCCGAGGGGAAAAGAGTTATCGGATCAATGAATAATCTGATTTATTTGGCGGAAAGCCACCTTGAAGAGAACTTTTCTCCCCATGAAACGGCCTGCAGGATTAACAAAGCCCCTATGGGATTGCTCAAATACGTGCAACCCTGCGAGGCATTTAAGACAATGCTCCCATTCAAGTTAGTTTAATATTGGTTTGACAATGGGGAGACTTGGAAGAGATTGTCTTTATGAAACAAATACTAATTGTCTTTGGATTGAGGGAACCTCTAAAAATTCGCATGTGGCGCGTTGCGAAAGATTTTTGAAAGCTCAAAAAGAATTTCTAAACGGAGGCGTATCAAGTAGATACGCCGAGAGAAGAATATTCTTCTTTGAGCCAAAAAGATCCGCAACCCGAAGGGAGACAGATTCTTATGGATTCCGCCATCGTCGCAAATCCAGTCACAGCCCGCAACGGGGCTGCTCT
>JBAZRS010000491.1:3732-4554 GCA_041662825.1 Victivallales bacterium
GCTCTCCATAATCTCCTGTCTCGCGCCATATGCCAATTTTTAGAGGTTCCCTGATTGTTGTTCTCGGGATTATTGCGATAATCGCAAAGAAACTGAAAACATTCGGCAAAAGAAAACTTCCATACTGTAAAAGAGAGCTTCTGAGTCCTGCGGAACTCAATTTCTTCAGAGTGCTCTCCCAAGTCCTCGGAGATGAATACCTGATAACATTTAAAGTCCGGCTCGCAGATATACTGGCAGTCTGTCCCGGAACAAAGGAACGTCAGACCGCGCAGAATAAAATAAACTGTAAGCATGTCGACTTCCCAGTGCCGTGTCAACGATAAATTGTCGGTAAAGATTGCGAATATTACGGATGCCGGGGAGGGTTGGAAGAGGTGGGCGCTACCGACGTAGCGACTGACTCTTACAGCACTTTCCGGTGCCGGAAGAACGCAATCCGCTTTTGCGGACAGGTTTCTTTTGAGTTTATTTTGCAGGTGCGCATTCGGACGATATTCATATCGCCCTTCAATTGTCCCCGACAAACTAACTCTCAAAATTTAACCTGTCTTACCTGACACTTTACGATTGACACGACACTAGTATCTCTGCCACCATTTGTCTCCGACATTCGTATCGAAATCTTTCCAGTCTTTTTGGGCGGCAATTGAATCGTTGCCCCATATTTCGACATGATAGGCGAGCAGCTTGCGGGATTTTACGCCTTTCAAATCGAATTTCACCGTTTCATCGCCGAAGTTTTTAAGGTCTATTTTGGCATCCCGATTGTGTTCCGTCTCATCCCGGGTGGGTCTGCCGAACTTATTCACCGCTTCCACG
>JBAZRS010000492.1:0-4538 GCA_041662825.1 Victivallales bacterium
GCGGCTGAAAGCCGCAACTTTAAATAACTTGAACATTGAACATCGAACTTCCAACTTCGAATGTATTCAATTTTAATTCGATGTTCAGTGTTGAATGTTCAATGTTGGATGTTCATTCCTTTGAAATTCCTATACGTTGAATTAAGCGGCTGAAGGCCGCAACTCTGAATGTCGAACAGACAAACGATTGAATGACGAACGGAAAATAATCTGAACACCGAGTGGAGTGGATTTTTGATTTACGAGCGTGATAACGCTCCGTGGAGTGCGGGAACCCTGGTCGCCTATGGCGCCGCCTAAGGCGGGTAAACTTGTTACTGCCTTGTTTCGCGAAATTTATTTCGCGGTATTTAAATGGGACGGAATAAATTCCGTCATTAAAGGCGGCAATGAATTGCCGCACTTCCTCCTTCGCCAAGGCTACGGAGGACAGGCCAAGTGCGAATTTCGCAATTCGCAAAAAATGGTGTTAGAAAATTGAATACTGGACTTTCATAAACTTTAAAATTCTTATACGATGAACTTAATATCAACACTCGAAACCTGGAGCGAGGGACGATCTGCAGTCGCGCGGGCGGCGCTGATGCTGCTTCTAGCCGCCCTCGCCGTCTGCCTGACCGTCAATCATTCCTGTTGGACGCCTTTCGCGGCACTCGACATGGTTGTCCACGAAGTCGGACACCCCCTCTTCGCTTATTTCGGCGAATGGATGCACTATGCAGGCGGGACAATACTCCAGATGGCAGTGCCGGTCCTTGCAATTATTGTCCTCCTGAAACAGGGCGAATATTTCGCTCTGCCCCTGGGAGGGGTCTGGTTTTCAGTGAACATGTTCGAGATAGCCCGCTACATCGCCGACACCAGGACGCAGGAACTGCCGCTTGTGACACTGGGCTTTGCCGGCGGGGAACCCGCCGAGGTCAAATTCACCGACTGGGAATATCTGCTCGACCGGATTCCTGGCCTTTCAATTGAATATGACACGGATGTGGCGCTGGCCGTCAGGATCGCCGCCTACATGCTCCTCTGGGGCTCAATCCTTCTGGGCTCATGGATGGTCTTCCTGATGTTTAAGGCGAAAACAAACAGGGATATCCCTGCCGAGGGTGAAAGTGATTTGTAGCTATTATATATGGAGGGAAGCCGCCCCATGCGCAAGCTGATATTCTCTACGGTGCTGGCAGTCCTTGCCATCATGCTGTGGTATTTAACCAACAACCAGAAAAAGGAAGTGGAACCTTACTCAAAGATCTCGCGGGTGATGAGCACGATCGCGGAAGTGAAGTTTTTCGGAAATCGGCCCGAAGCCGAAAAGGCAAGTGCAATTGTTGACGGCACATTTGCGGAAATCGAGCTGACTTGCAATATATTCAATCCTGAAAGCGAGATTTCCAAGCTTAACGCCACTGCGGTTAGAACCCCGTTCAAATGCAGTCCGATGCTATGGGAGGTTTTGGATTATTCCCGCAAGGTCAATGCAATCAGCGAAGGTGCGTTCGATATCACCGTAAAACCCCTTATGTCGTTATGGGGTTTCCACGGGAAGCGTCTTGAACTGCCGGATGAACAGGAGGTCGCCGAAACCTTGAAAAGAGTCGGTCTGGACAAGGTCGTTTTCGATGACGCGGAGCATACGGTTTTCTTTACCTGCGAAGGGATGAGTTTCGACCTTGGCGGCATAGCCAAAGGCTTTGCTGTCGACAAGGCCGTCGAACGCGTGCTCAATGAGACATCAATAAGAGCTGGACTTGTGAATCTTGCCGGAAACATGAGAGCCTTGCCCGTGCCGCCGCCCGGCCGCAAATCCTACATTATAGGTGTCAGAAACCCGGTGCACAAGGAGACTGTCTGCGGCAGGATAGAGTTCCTGTCATCAATCGCAACAAGCGGCGATTATGAGCGCTATACGGTGATCGGCGGAAGAAAATTCACCCACCCGATGGACATTGGGACGGGGCGTCCGGTTGAAGGCATGATCGCAGTGACTGTTGTAACTCCGCTGGCAACTCTTGCCGACGGCTTTTCCGGTTCAACTTTTATCAAAGGGGAAAAGTTTGCACGCGAGCTCTGCGCAAAGATTCCAGGGACAAACATACTGATCATAAGACATAATCCGGATGACCCGCAGAAGATAGATATAATCAAAATAGGCGATATCTGGGGGGAAATAAAGTTATAGTTCAATCTTTAGCTTGTCTTGGCATTTAATGGAAGTCTATTTTCCATCAATCTTGCATATGCTGCAATGTTTGCAGTCCAGTTCCAGGAGTGCGTGGAATTTCCCTCCGGTTTTGCAGGCTTTCCTCATGTTGAGATAGTTCATAAACGCCAGGAAGCAACCTAGCACCATGAAACCTCCGGGCGGCTGTGTCACCAGGGAAAAAGCCGTTTCCCATACGGTTATTATCTTCACCTGGAAAAGTGCGCCAGCACTTATGAACTCCCTTACCGCCCCCATTGCCACCAGAGCCAGACTGAAGCCTGCACCCATACCCAGGCCGTCGGCAAACGACGACAGCATTCCGTTCTTCGATGCAAACGCCTCGGCTCTGCCAAGGACTATGCAGTTCACAACTATGAGCGGGATGAATATCCCAAGCGATTTATACAGGGCCGCCGGAGCGTACGCCTGAAGCAGGAAGTCCGCCACCGTGACAAATGTGGCGATGACCACGATATAGCAGGGGATGCGTATCTTCGGCGGAACAATGTTGCGTATCAGGGAGATCACAAGATTGCTTCCTGCCAGAACAAAGGTTGTGGCAAGCCCCATCCCGAGAGCGCTTGACGCGTTCGAAGTTGTCGCAAGCGTCGGACACATGCCGAGCACCAGCACAAGCACGGGATTCTCCTTCCAGAGCCCCTTTATAAATTCCCTAAAAACCGGCATTGCCGTATCGCCTCCGTTTTTTTTCACTCTGGAACCAGAGTGTCCTTATTCTGCATCCAGGCCGATTCAATCCTGTAGACGGCATCCGTTATCGCGCGTGTTGTGACGGTCGCCCCTGTTATGAAATCAATATCTCCGCCGTCCTTTTTGACTTTCCATGGCGCCTTCCATGAATCGTCCCCGGATACTGAGTGCCCGTTGAACTGGTCAAGGATCTTGTTCGCGGGAAGTCCGGGGGCGGCCGCAGAAAACAGGTTGAAAACAGTTTTCTGCCTTATCCTGTCCGTAATCTTGGTACCCAGTCCCGGGGTTTCGTTATGTTCGGTTACGATGACCGTTTTTATTTTCCCTCCGGCATCGAGTCCGGCCATCACCTGCACTTTGCCTGCATAGCCTTTCATTGAAGAGGAAATCCCTGCCGCCCCTGCGAATTTCCCGTTCTTTTCCACAAGATAAAATTCAACCGGGATATTGTCCTCCGTCTGAACGGTTTTAAGTACCGGCTCCCCGTCGAAATCCTGAATGACCTGCCGGAGTTTCTCCATGAGATTCGCTTTCTTCGCGTCTGAAATCGGTTTTTTAGTGACATCCGCGGCTATGCCCATGATGACTGCGGATACTGCGCATGTGAGCCCCAGGAATATTCCGAGATAAAGGATGTTTATTTTCTTTGAACTCATTTCACGCAGCCTCGGCTTTCTTTGGCTGAGCCTTGAATCCGAACGGCAGGCCGAGAGTAAAACGGTCTATGAGCGGAGTCAGCGCGTTCATTATCAATATGGCAAAACTGACGCCTTCCGGAAAACTGCCCCATAGCCTGATAAGGCACGTAATGATTCCGCAGCCCGCACCGAAAATCAAGGCACCGCCTTTTGTCATCGGCGATGTCACCATGTCTGTAGCCATGAAAAACGCACCTATGAAAACACCTCCGGTAAGCACGTGGAAGAGAGGATCGGGGGTGAAGCCGGGGTTCAGGAAATGCACAATGCCTGTGAACAGCGCAACCGAGCCTATGAACATGACCGGAATCTGCCATTTTATTGTCCTGAGACAGATCAGCAGAACACCTCCGGCAAGAAGCGCCAGCGCGGATGTTTCGCCAAGGCTTCCCCCCATGTTGCCGGTAAAGTAGACCCAGTATCTTTGGGCGTTTGCGATATCCGCAAACTTTTCAGTGCCGGTTCCAAGCTGTTCGCCTGCAGTTTTGCAGATGTTGAGCGGAGTCGCCGTAGTTACCGCGTCGGAAGCCAGGAAATTGCCCGGATCGGGCTTCATCCAGTTTGTCGTCATGGGGCCAGTGAATCCGATAAGGAGTCCCACGCGCGCAACAGCCGCCGGATTGAACGGGTTGTAACCGAGCCCGCCGTAAAGCTGCTTTGCTAGTATTATGGCCAGGAAGGAGCCGACGAGGCATATCCACCACTGTATTCCGGCATTGAGGTTCATCGCCAGGATTATGCCAGTAAGGAGCGCGCTCATATCCTTCCACGTCTGCGCCTTGCCGAGCAGCTTGCACCAGAGGATCTCGAAACCCACGCAGAATACCGAGCAGAGCATCATGACTTTCAGCGCATTCCAGCCGAAAAAATATACCGATGCCGCGCATGCAGGCAAGAGCGCCACAATCACCGTCAGCATTATCCTG